>NZ_JBFPDP010000034.1:0-58505 GCF_040830845.1 Sivoneniella epilithica UHCC 1019 | reverse complement strand
AAACTCAAAACTCAAAACTCAAAACTCAAAACTCAAAACTCAAAACTCAAAACTCAAAACTCAAAACTCAAAACTCATTGAGAAACTCTCTGTTGGAGGCTGTCGGGGCGATCGCTGGTTGGGGTATTAAGTGGGGTGAGGGCTTGAGTCCATTGCTGTCTTTGGGCGGCGAAGTGGAGCAGGTTAATCCCCCATTCTTGGGCAGAGCGCAGGGTTTCGCGGGGAATGGGCGGGTTGGCGCTGCGGCTCCAGCATCGGGTTAAATCACCAAGCATTAGAACCAATCCGCCCCAGGTTCTTAGAATGATTGGATAGCCTTGGCAATCGGGCAACTGGCTAAAGGTGAAGGGTTGCCAGTATAAGGGGTGATCATCGGCTAGCAGTCCAGTTTCAGGGGAGGAGATTCCGAGGCGGGGGGCGATCGCGGCGATCGACTGTTCAACAGTAGCAATCTGTTGGGTAATGGCGCTCTGGTTAGCGGCGATTTCTTGCTGAAGTTGAACCCCTGTTTGATTGAACAGATCGCGATCGCGTTCCGCTTCCAATAGCCCCAACCGGAGTTCCTGCCCAATCGTCAGCAAATCCAATAAATCTACGGTATCAAAGTCTGCCACTGCTAGCACCACACCGCCCTGTGCCAAAAAGGTCTGCAACCGCTGTATTGCCGAGGTGGGCAGCGTCAGCAAAATCGGGTAGGGAATGTGGAGCAACTGACAATCCAGGGCAAATTCGCGTCCCAATGCCTGCCCTGAAAAGGTTCGTAAAGGCAAATCGGCGCGCAGAGTCGGATATAAACCAAGTAGCGATCGCAGTAAATCGGTAAAACCACGTTGGGTCAGCGTTTCTGTGGGGTCGCTGGTGATCAGCCCAACTCGGACTCGAAACTGGGGTTGGGGTTGAGGCAAACGGCGATCGCGAAAATCAAGCTGGTTCCAACTGGGGGCAAACACATTGGGGGGTGCCTGAAGGTGGGTTACGCCTGCCTGCAAATCGATCCGGCACAGTTCCACATCCTGGGAATCAAGATGGAGTTTTTCCACAATCCGAAAGCTTTCAACTTGAGTCTTCGCCGTGGGATTGCGCCGCAGGTCATCGGGGTCAACATAATTGACCACGAGATACACCACAAGAGCTTGTCCCTCGTTGGGAGTGGACGTGAGGCGAAACTCTTCCGGCGATCGCACAATAATTGGGTTTCCCGCAATGTCGATCGCCACGCCGGGTTGAACTTGCAGCAAGCGTCCATCGGGTTGATCGGGCACGATCGCCACGCCTAATCCATAGACAATTCCAGGTTCATAGAGGGATTGGTAGTGAAAGTTTTGGCGATGACGATGGTAGGTATGGGCGTGTTGCCAGCACTCCGCATTGATCGGCATTCCATCCCTAATTTGCCAGCGCTCAAATAGTTCCAACCGAGGATAGTCGCGGGATTCAGACATGAACAAGATCCTCAATGGGAGCGATGGCTAGGTCATAGGTGCAGACTGCGGGTTTTTCCTGGTCAATGATCGATCGCACCAGCAGTTCATCCAAAAATTGTCCCTGGTTGGGGCGTAGTGTGACGTTGAAATGAAAGGGTCTGCCGCCGCCTAAAATCGCGTTGGGACCAAAATCACTCTTGCCTAATACCAGCCCGTTTTGAATGGAAGAGACAATCTGAATCGGCTGCTGTTCGGGCGATCGCGTTGGGTCGTGCTGGGGCAATCCCGTATACAGATGCAGATAAAGCTGCAATCCTCGCTTGGTGCCCCGCCACCGATAGATTTCCATTGCCCGTCGAATCAGCGATCGCTGCTGTTCCACGCTCCAAGTGACTTCGTTTTGCCAGCCCACCCACTGCGCCAAAAATGGTAGGAGCGATTCTGGCGCGGTTAACGGATCAAGATATGCCCAAAGGGTCTGCCAGGTATTCACCGCCGGCTCAAAGGATTGTTCAAATACCTTCAGCAGTCGCCCGATAAAATCGACTTCTTGATAGACCGCTGGCAAAAATTCGGGGTACAGGCTACGCGGTCTCAGAAACAGATAAAACGGTTTGCTTGCCAATAACTCGGATGGATCGTCCGATGCAGTAAACGACTCTAAGGACGAGTCTGCGGCTGCAAGTGCCTGAACTCGCAGTTCGGCTTGATAGTCCAAGGTGAGGGTTTGGTCGGGTTGAAGGACTTGCCGCGCCTCAAAAAAATTCGCCTCTGGCTGAAATCGCACCACCGCTTCAGCCGCTTGATTAGGTTGGAGTTCCAAGCCCTCGGTATAGAAGCGATACCAACTTGGAGGGATGCTGCCATTGATTTGTAGGCTATAGCGAAGTGGGCGATCGCCCTGATGCACCAGCCGCACCAGCAACTCTCCCACCTCGCCAGGACACAAACAGAGGCTAGGCAGCATTGAAGTTTCCGTGTTTGCCAGTGCGCCCCAAGTTGCCAAAGATGGCGCGGCACCCCCCACAGGCGGCGGATTGGGTACAGACATGGGCAATAGTTGTACACTCAACGTGCGGCGATCGGTCTGGCTCATGGCTCCAATTCCTCACCCAAAAACTGGATGCGGTGCGCCGACTGACGCTGGACATCTGCCCAGGAACAAATAACGCCCGTTAGCCCTGGATCAATCACCCCGCCCGTGACTAATTGGCGCTGCCAGCCCGTTTCCTGACGCAATTCAAACAGTTGCAGCGTTTCTAGATACTGTACCCCCAGGGTATTTTGGATCAGGCGCACGAGGTCAGATTGATACAACGGCACCCCCATTCCCCAACCCGTGCCCTGCCGTCCGCCCGTCAGCGGATTGAGCAATTGATAGAGCGCCTGGGTTAACTGCCGTCGTAGCTCCAGCCTGGCGGCTCCCTGTTGAAAGTCTGCGTCAACTCCCAACACCGCCTGCACGGAAACGCCCACATAGTCAGGCTCTTGCAGAAATGATTGGGTGCCCAACATGCAGCGATCGCCCAAAAATAGCTCAATCTCGTTTCGCAACGGCACACTCAAGCGAAACTGCTCCGGTGCAATGCCTTGCTCCAAGTCCGGCAGATTCACCCGTGGCACCACATAGACTGTCACCACTCCGGGCAGGTGATTTTCAGGCTGCTGGCGGGGACAGTAGACCCGCCCCACGGCGCGGCTGGCTTGCAGCGTCAAGGTTTCGTAATCCTCTGGGGTGACGGCTCGATTGCGCGTCCGCAGCATTCGGGGAACTCGCAGCACCGCCTCTTCCAGGCTTTCCGCATCGGCACCCTCGCGCCCCGGTTCCAAGTTTGTCACCTGTTGCACATAAGGCAACGCTGTTTTTAACACCCGCAGGGCATGACGGGGCACATTGCCGCGATCGCCTCCGCCTGTGCGGTAGGACACCATATGCAATAGGGCATTTTGGGGCGGCACTGCACCATAGTGTCGTTCTAGCGTTTCCACCCGTTCCAGTTGAGCCTGATTAAACGAATGTCCCTGCCACTGAACTTGCCGCCGGAGTTGCACCTCTTCTTGCAGATGCTTTGGCTCTCGAATCAGCGGACCAAACTGAACTCGTCCCGTGCGGGAATCGAGGGTGTAATGGCGATCGCTGGCACCGGAATTGGCAAAATTTTCGACCTCTTGCCAGCGCTGCGGCAGTTCTCCGGTTGGCGTGACCTGTAAATATTCCCCCTCGTGGCGCGCTAAAATTCCTTGCGATTGCAAGAAAAAGCTTTGTCCCGGCGTGCCGTTGCTTTCACCCACCAGTTCATTCAACACCCGCGAACATTCACTTGCCTGAGTGCGCCCACCCACAGACTGAGCCACCAGCGTGGTTAACTGGGGCGATCGACTGAAGCGATCGCTCTCCGATTGCTGACAGCGGCACCGGAGCCAGCGTCCATAGTAGCCTGCAAAGGTAGTAGACACCCAGGTTAAGGGCAAGTGGAGCAACACCTCCGCCTCTCGCAACCCCGACAGTCCTCGGCGTTCCACATCATCAAAGCTAAAGCCCCGGGTGCCGTCATCTTCTTCTCGTAGCAAGACAGGCTGCCATTCTGCACCATTCCACGCTTCCCACTGGCGCGGTGGTCGGTTGGGATTGATGCCCGTGGAGCCTGCGGGTTCGCCCTCAATTGTCAGGGAAATCACATTGCCGTCTAAGGGTTCGATCGCGTCAAACACCAGATAAAAACAATCGCCTGCCTGGGGCATCATTTGAAACACCGACTGCTGCCGTCCAGTCCAGCGCCCCAATTCGTCCCGCGTCCACTGATTGGTCAGCCGATTTTGCACCTGCTCCGGCAGTGCCCCTGCCCGTTCTTCCGTCAGAAAATGCCGAATCCACGGTAGCCCAATCCGCAATTCCTGATCGGTACTAAAGATAATGGCAGGCTCATTTTCTGAGTGTTCTGTTGACACTTCGATTCCCATGGGCACCACTGGCACCGATCGCAGCGCATCCTGGGGACGGGTAAGATAAAAGGTCAACACGGTATGCGCCGGGGCAGGAGGCTGGAGTTGAATTCCCAAAATCTCTAAAAACGCCACATAATTCCGGCGCGGCACCTGGTTAAACCTGAGCAACATCTGATCGGTTAACCAGGCAAAAAGCTCAATGATCGTCACGCCGGGATCAGAGGGATTATGGTTCGTCCACTCTGGGCAATAGCGCGGTAAGCGCAACAGGCATTCATCCACCAAATCCTTAAAGGTGCGATCGTCTAGATCCGATTTGGGTAGCTGAGTGAGAAAATCAAAATCCACAACCTCTCCCTTCACACAAATAATGCGATCGACTACTCAGATAACTCTGCGGGGACTAGATAAAAGGGATAGACCAAACTGCGGGTATCGTGGCTCTCCTTGGGACAATAGCGAATGGTGATATCGACCCGCCCCCGAATGGGATCAGGATCGGTCAACACGGCTTCTAAGTCAATTCGAGGTTCCCACGCCTCTAGCGCTTCTTCTACATACAGCCGCAGCAGCAGCAAAGTGTTGGTATTCAACGGGGCAAACACCAACTCCGATAGCCGCGACCCAAAATTAGGACGGTAGACCCGCTCTCCTAAGCTGGTACGCAAAATCAAATGGATGCACTCTTCCAGGTTTTGCTCTTCGGCACTGAGTTGGAGGCTGCCTTGCACGTTGGTTTTGAGCGGAAAGCTAATCCCTTTGCCAATATGAGATGCCATGGAGCGCTCCAGTCTTTTGCAGAAGTACCCCCAATGTATTGAACAACTGCCACTCTGGGTATTTGACAAAAGTTAGGGATTGCAAGTTTAAGCGTTGGGTTTTATTTAAAGTTTGACAGTTTGACGGGCGATCGCGCCTTTTCAACACAGCAGGCAATCGCATTCAGCAGTGATAATACGATCGCGCCTTCACCCAAAACCACCCGCGATCGCCCTCCCTCCAAACTCCCAAACGCGATCGCTCCTCTAGTTTCAACCACCTCTATCTAAATTGCATTCTTTCTCAAACGCGATCGCCCTGCTTTTCTTCCAATTGCGATCGTGTTTAATCTTCAAAGTGGGCGACCGCGCTGAAAAGTATTATGAATATAATCTGCTAAGTGAGAGGAGAGTGAGAATACCAGATGATCCATCTACCGATCCCTATCTCAATAAACTGTTTAAGGGTTATGGAGATGCCGAAATTGCTGAGCTACAGCAATACCTTTTAGAGTGGGAAGCGGGAACCTATGATAGCGTGGCGCACAGTGTAATTCACCATGCGGAGAGAAAGCAATTTGACCCACTCAAATACCTTCGTAAGGCGCATAATTTTAGCAAAAAAGGTGCTAAGAGAGTGCCCAAGTCTGGCTATCGGTTGGATGGTTCAGCCGTGTATCGGAAAGAAGACGGTTTTTTGATTGTGCGACCGGATCAGTACGGCGTTGAGAAAATTGTAACCTATGGTATCAATGAGGAATAAAGGGTATGGCACAGGTTCAAGACAAGTTAAAGGTTCAGCGGGAATATGCCATTCAGCTTTTGCATCAGTTGACGGATGAATACGCGATCCTAAAACCAGAGATGAATCAAATTTCTGGGCAGTATCCTGGTTCGGATGATGAGTTTGCGGTTTTGGAAGAGTTTGAGTTGTTAATTGTGAGTATTTGTGGATATGCTAACCAAATTCAGGCAATAGGAAGCGTTAAGCATTTAGATTCTGCGATCGCCCATCTTCAACAGCTTCAAGTCTTTGCTAATTCGACGATCGCTCAGTTCTATTCTGAAACAAGAGGGCACTATCCAAAAGTGCAGTCCTATCTACAAATGCTGGATTATTTACGGTTACTCACGTTGGAATATTTGCAAATGCAACAAACGATGCAACCAGTTTCTGCTTAGTCGGCGATCTCGCCTCTTCAACACAACATACGAGCGCGCCTTCACCCAAAACCACCCGCGATCGCCCTCATTTCAAAACCCCAAACAGCGATCGCTCCTCTAGTTTCAACCACCTCTATCTAAATTGCATTTTTTCTCACAAGCGATCGCACCTCCTTCAAGCAACATTTCCGCGATCGCTTCCTTCTCCTTTCAGCAACGATTGCCCTCTCGATGCTGATCTCATTCAGCAGCCATAGTAGATCGCTCCTCCCATTTCTCACTAACTGATCGCGCAGCGTCTACAAAGCAAAATCGTACCTCTTACCTAGGACAACGCAGATCAATAGTCAGTAGCAGCAGTAGAATTGTAGAGTGGGTCAGTGGCAGCGTAGCCCATTTATGATGTTGGGTTTCGTTGCTTCCAAGACAACCGCTACTAGCTCAATGTAGAGAAACTAAAGCTTCTGTATGAATTGATGATAATACTTTCAGCTTCAGTGTTTTACAGGATTTTTCAGGCAACAGTCATTCTTTCAGTAGGAATACCAAGTTGCTTGTTATGTCACTATAGTGTTCACAAACTTGCATTACCTATAACTCAGACTATATTTCCTATAACTCAGACTACATCTAAAGCCTACGCCAATCCTGCCCAGTATGATGACTCAAAATCTGTGGCAAAACTAGCAATAAACTCTATGGCACTCCCATCCATATCTCTCAAAAAAATCGTGGACAATACAAATGGCTACGGTAGCCGTTTGGCTTTTAGCCCTGACGGACATTTGCTGACAGTAGTCAACTCAGCGGGTGCCCTCTATGTATGGCGTGATCTAACTCCCTGGCAGACCCAAAGTCGCCCTGGTGAGTTGCTTGATCGCAGCATATTTTCAGCTATGGGCGATCGGATATTCGCTGCTCCTCAGGTGTTTCAGATCAACACCGAGCAATGGTTGCCATTCCCTTCAGTGGTCAAAGCGTTTACCGCAGATTTAGCAGAAGGAGACCCTCCGGGCGGCTTTGCTGCCTATGCCTCTGCCTGGAGCCTAGATGGACGAGACTTAGTAGTTTACGGCGAATATCGTCCCTCGCGACGATTGGGCGATCGCGACCATTGGAATGGTCCGAGCAAGCGGTTACTCCTACTAGACGGGCAAACTCGTCAACTCAAAAGCATTCTGTGGGAAGGCAATGGTAGCGAAGCCTACCGGACAATCGCTCTGAGTGAACGGTTTATTGCTGCTGCTGCCATTCACTTGCGTGTTTGGGATCGACAAACCCAACAGGCAGTAGCTGATCTGGGTGAGCATACCCTAGTGATTCGAGATTTGCAGTGGAATGCGACAGGCACTCTGTTAGCGAGTGGCGGGGCTGACCAGCAAGTGATTCTGTGGGATACGTCAACCTGGAAATCCCTACACCGTTGGCAGGCGCACCGGGGGGATGTGAAGGCTTTGGCGTTTCACCCCCATTACCCACTGCTGGTAACGGGCGGCGACGATCAACAGATTAAATTTTGGTCCTTGGAAGGAAAACTGATAAAAGCTGAGGCTGTCCAAGGGATAGTGGAAGGTTTAGCGTTTAACCCCAAGGGCGATCAGTTGGCGATCGCTCTTGGAGAACCTCAATTCAGCGTGAGAGTGTATCAGGTGCAGGTGCAGGAGACATCCGATTAACTTTATCAAACGGTTAGGGCGTGCGAAGAAGCTGCACTGCTGGCTTGTAAACAAAGGCGGTGCGATTACCAAATTCGATTCCATACCAGTTACTCACTTCACCGATGATAAATATCTGGTGACCGCTGGACAAACCACCCAAAATTGCCGATGTTGTATTCGGTCTTGCCCGGATTCGCAGCGATCGTACCGTTACTCCACCCCGGCGAGTCATTGACTCGATGTAAAAGTCATTAGTGCCATCGCCATCAAGATCGACGTTGGGGGCAGGAGCGAGTGGCGCACTACTACCACCACTGGCAGCGGCGGCTGCACCTAAGCCAATATCTTGCAAAATACCTTGTTCGGTAGAAAGCCCTGCCAGCAACCCATTAATGTTGAGACCTGCGGGGAAAGTGCGACCACCTCCTGCTACTGATCTCAGGTATTCTCGACCAGTATCTCCAGCGTTTATCCCCCCTTGTGTGACGTGAATTAACGCCAGCTTCAGATGATTGGCTGGCGGAGGGCTAGCTGGGGGCAGCAGCAGAATTTGAGCCAAGTCAGCGCCTAGAAAAGCCGTATCGACAAAGGTAGAGGCTTGTAGACAGTTGAAATGTTGCAGTTGATTCAATAGATCAGTGCGCTTGCTAGGGTCAGTTTTTTGCCACACTTGATAGACGACCAGAGGAATATGGTGCTGCGCTGCCCACTCACTGGTACTTGCCAGACTGGTAAATAAGGTGTGGAGATGGGCGGCTGGCAAAATGCGATTAATCGTCCCAACGCGACATTCATCGCGGTGCTTAAGCTCAGAAAGTCCGCCGACAGTTTGCGCCAGTTGATTCATTAAGTTGGCATTAGTGGAATTGCTGAGGACAATGCCATAGGCAGCCTGGATAATTTTTTCATCCCAACTAGAACCATAGGGAGCGCTTTGGCGATCGCGTACCGCCTGCAAACAGCGCGCTTGATCCTGCGCCCAACATTCCACCACAGCCCGCATGGCACCTTCTGGCTCCCGCCCCTCACGCACATAGGTGAATTTGTCAGCCGTCATCGCTGGGTCAGATCCCCCCGCCGGAATGATATCGAGTAGCCCAGTGACTGGGTCAATCATCCCTACCTGTCCAAAGGAGGCATTAGATCCCCTTACCCCCACATTTACGCCTTGGGCAGTTGCCATATTTTGTAGATGGGTAGCCAGACTGGGATTGGTGGCGATCGCTTGGTTAATTTGCTGCTGTGCCCTAGCGGGATCGGGATCGAGGGAGCCGGGTACGGTATTGGAAGCGGTTAGACAGGCATTGAGGACAATGCGGGCATTGGGACCCGATTCCATATTTTGCAGCAATGCCTGGAAAAATGACTGGGTGCGCCTAGCATTGCCATCCAGATCGATCGCATCATCTCGCTGTCCATGAGTATCGGGATCGTTGACGGTTCTACGATCAAGCCTCCCAGCCAATTCCATCACTCGAGCATTGCCATGTCCGGCAATCATTACCTGGCTAATGCGATTATTCCTACCATAGCGCCGAGCCAAGGGGCGCAACTCTCCTTGAATTTCTGCCAGGGAACTCCTCCCTTCAAGCATCAGCGTTAGGTTGTGACTGTCAGTAATCGCTGCCGTCAAGTTAGGATCGCGGTGAAACGCGCCATTGTGGTCAAAGGTGGAATGCAAAATCAATGCCAGAGGCTTAGCCTTACTGGTATTGCCCTGGTTTTGCACCAGCCGATCGAGGGCAGCTTTTTCAAATCGATGAAAGTTGCGAACCTGATGCAAGCGTCCCTGATAACTGATGGGGTTAGCCCCTTCACCATGCAAGCTTAAGAAGGAATCAATTTCGCTGCCATTGTTGGCGTGCAAAACGGGATGACAAACTCGATTGTAGTTAACCAGGGCATCGACTTTATTGGCGCTGATCAGATCCTGGAGTTGGGTTTGGCTACCATCCTCTTTGATGATGGTTTGAATGACTGCGCCTCCCAGTCCGGGTTCTAGTTTTTGTAGAGCTTTACCCCAATCCATCCCCTTGTTAATGTCATCCGTTTGGTGCAACTCAACGGTGGGAACCGCTTTAGCTACGGCTCGACTATAAGTCCGCAGGGGGGATGTCACCGTCGGGACAATGCCCTTGTCCTTGAGAGATTGAACTGTCATGGTGCCGCACCCATTCAAAATGTTGGGCGATCGACCAAATTCTAAAATTGTTCTCAGGCTTCTTTTGTCAGCCACACTTAAAGCATTAGGAGCAGGACTATTGCTCCAGTCCGCCTGATTTCTGGCGTAGCTGTCAAAGTCGTTTAGAGTCATGGCATAGATTGCCGCTGCATTGTGGTAGCTAGATGGAGTTGCAGGAGGAGTCGCAGGGACTGGTGGAGCAACTGGTGGAGCAACTTGCCGCTGAAGAATCGGGTTCGGTATAATTCCAGCCGATTCGCTTGAGTCCGAGGCTGGCTTTCTTTGCAACCCCTTTTGTTGCACCACATGGGTGAGTTCATGTCCTGTTAACTCATCCTTGGCGGGAGCTTTGCCTGCACCGTAATAGATGTGGGAACCGTGGGTAAAGGCTTGGGCATTCAAGTCTTGGTTCATCTGTACAGCGTCACTACCTGTATGAACCTTCACCTGGCTAAAGTCGGCACCGAAACGGGGTTCCATGAACGATCGCACCTCATCCGGTAATGGGCTTCCCCCACCCTGACTATTACTTAGCCGATTTTCAAGATTGCTCCCTGCTTGAAAACCTGCATCAGGCGATCGCTTCGTTTGCACAGGGTTAGTTTCGTCTTCTTCTTCCAGTGCCATCTCCCGTTGAACAACTTTGGCTTGAACGGGTTCAGATTCTTCTTCCAGTGCCATCTCCCGTTGAACAAGTTTGGCTTGAACGGGTTCAGATTCTTCTTCCAGTGCCATTTCTCGTTGAATTTGTTTGGCTTGAACGGGTTCAGATTCTTCTTCCAGTGCCATCTCCCGTTGAACAAGTTTGGCTTGAACGGGTTCAGGTTCTTCCTCTTCTTCGGGTGCCATCTCTCGTTGAATTTGTTTGGCTTGAACGGGTTCAGATTCTTTCTCTTCTTCTGGTATCATCTCCCGCTGTACGAGGGGCGTAATCGTCGCAGCTAATGGTTTCGTTTGCAGTTCCTCTTCTGGGATTGCCTCACGCTGGATGGGCTGCTGAATGGCAGAGTCGGGGGTACTCATCACCTGTTCGGCGACACGATCGGCTTCCTGCTCATAGACATCATTCGGCGCACCCACCTTTAGCTTTGCCTGAATGTTTCTGAGAACACTGGGCGTTGGGCGCGTTCCGGGATCATGGGAGAACCAATCGACATTTTTGAAGTCGAATCCGCTGGTTTGTGGCGGCACCGATTCGGGTTGTTGATGAATCTCATCGCCCCATGGTCGCGGCTTGATGGTAGCAACTACGCGATCAGATGACTCAGTATTGCTGCGGCGTTGGAGGGAAGAGCGAGTTTGCATGAGCATTCACCAAACGGGGCAGGGGTGGGAAAAATGGGCGTTGCTGAATTGAGGTATGAATATCAAAATTCGCCCTCACCCTAGCCCTCTCCCGCTGGAGAGGGAACAAGACTTCTAGCTCCCTTCTCCCGCTGGGAGAAGGGTTGGGGATGAGGGCAAATCATGCTTGCATTCAGCAACACCGAAAAATGAGGGATACTGCGATCGTGGAGCATTTTGCCAATCTTAACAACTTGACTAAAGTCGTAAGGATCTCTATTGTCCAATCAAGACGGTGATCGCATTGGGGGCGATCACCCTAAACTGAGATGACCTGAATTTCCACAACTTGATGCATGGGTTTAGTCGGCTTTTCAGCTATTTGCGTTCAATCACCCAGAAGCCCTTCGCATGTTTTTCTAACTCAGTGTGGGAAATGGTTTCAATATCGGCTGATTCACGATTACCAGGATCAAGGACGTTATAAGTCGTGCCCATTTCATCAATCCCACTAAGCACCATATAATGGCCCTCGTAGCTTTTTGGTGTTCCATTTCGTTTCTGCCCTGTACAACTCTTACAGAGAAAGATTACAAGATTGCCACTGCGAAGTTGAGCTTTGGCTTTAGCCAAATCAATTCTGTGCCCCTGAAAACCAGGCCATTCTGTTTCAACATTAGTAACCATGGGATCTCCAGCAGTACCATGACCGCAAATCCGACCATGGGTTTCAGCATACTTAGCTGTTTCGGGTGGTGTAACAATTTCAAATTTTCCTGATGCAGCCAAGCTTTCTGGATCTTCCTGGTAAAGAAAGTTCAACACGATCGCCAGTGAGGTTGGTCCACAGCCACCTTCTTTAATAGTGCTACAGGCTTCATTGTCACCATAGCGAATTCCTCCCCATTGCTTATCCCCTTGTTCATATTCCACCGCCGATGAAGTTAATGTAGTGGCTAGTTTTTGCTTGCGCTGTTCTAACTCATCTTGACGAAACTGTAACAGGGTTGCAATGAGATTCCCTGGATCATTCTTTGAATTCAAGGACGATCGTTGAGCCTCAAGCTGAGCCAGTTCATCATCAATAGAGCCTACTTCATGCCGCATTTGCCAACGCTTCAGGGGGCGTAACTGCTGTTGATGTTGCCGATGTTCTTGCTCACGCCTGATCAATTCATTCCCAAGTTCATCGGTTTCAGGATGATCGGGAGAACTGGAGGGATTGGAACCAATACGTTCCTGCAACGCAAAAATTTCCACATCCAAAAGGGTAATTCGTTCTTCTAATAGATCGATCAGTTGGGAACGGCTATCTTCAAGAAAATCGATCAGTTGGGAACGACTATCTTCAAGGAATGACGCTGAGTTGAGTTCCTGCGCTAATTTTAGGTTCTCCTCAGTATGAACTGTGATTTGGGCAGCCAAATCTTCCAGCCGAGTCAAACGTTCGGGATTAGGTCCAGTTTCAGAAACTGATACCCCTTCTTCTCCCCATCGAGATACTCGATCAGGCAGCATGGCATCAGGAATTACCGAGATATGGCGCGAGATTGGGGTTTCTTCCTTCTTGCGCTGCACTTCAGCTTCCTCATTTTCGCAAGCTGAACACTTTAGCTGAACGGTTGTCTGTTCGGATGCGTGTTTTGTTTGAATGGCACCCGTTTGTTGCACGACGTGGGTCAACTCATGGGCAGTCAGGGCATCGTTTCCAGGAGATTTACCGGAGCCAAAGTAAATGTCTTGTCCATGAGTGAAGGCTTGGGCATTCAAATCCTGGTTCATCTGAACCGATTCGTTGCTAGTATGGACTCGCACCTGGCTAAAGTCGGCACCAAAGCGCGGTTCCATGAAGGCGCGCACCTCCTCCGACAATGGGCTTCCCCCACCCTGACTGTTACTTAGCCGATTCTCAAGATTGCTCCCCGCTTGAAAACCTGAATCGGGCGATCGCTTCGCTTGAATCTTTTCCTCTTCTTCGGGCATTGCTTCCCGTTGGATAGACTGCTGAACAGCAGAGTCGGGCGTACTTATCACCTGTTCGGCAACCCGGTCTGCTTCTTGCTCATAGACATCATTCGGCGCACCCACCGTCAGCTTTGCCTGAATGTTTCTTAGGACATTGGGCGTTGGGCGCGGACCTGGATCATGGGAAAACCAATCAACATTTCTGAAGTCGAATCCGCCGGTTTGTGGCGGCACCGATTCGGGTTGTTGATGGATCTCATCGCCCCACGATAGCGCTTCGCGCGACGAAGTCGTTCGCGGCTGAATGCTGGCAACCACGCGATCAGAAGACTCGATGTTAGCGTGACGCTGGAGAGATAAGCGAGTTTGCATGATCGATTCACCAAACGAGCGGGGTTTGGGAAAAAGGATGTTGCGATCGTGGATCGGTTGTCTCAGTTTTGGCAACTGGACTAAAGTCAGGGGCACAGACAGATCCGAAGTCAACAAAATCCGTCAGTAAGGCAAGGGTTTGCCATTAATGGTGACAATGCCAGTAATGTTGACGTTTACGCCAGTCAGGGCTACCGTGCCGCCTGCGGTAATAGCGATCGCTCCACCTGCGGTAATAGCGATCGCGGCTCCTGCGACAATATTGGCGGCTCCGCCTGCGGTCAGATTAGTTACCCCACCTGATTGCATATTGATGGCTCCCGTTGCGGTTTCACTAATCGCGGAAGCATTCGTACTAACTGCGCCGATCGCCGTGGTGCTAATGAGTCCTTTGGCATCCACAGTTACATTGGCGATCGAGTTCAAACTAATCGTGCCCGTGGGATCGCTGAAAGTGAGCTTGTGCCCTGCCGCCGTTTCGATATCGATTGTTTTAATCGTGTCGTTAAAGGTGAGTTTGTGTCCACCAGCGGTTTTGATCGTGACTCCAGCTTGACTTCCAGCCTTGGCTTCTTCAATAAATTGCAGTTGATGTCCAGTGCGAGTTTTGATGGTTCGTAATCGCACCTTCCCCCCGCCTACCGAGTCTCCAACGCTCTCCGGTGGGCTATCCGAGCCATTCCACAAGCCGCCAATAATAAACGGACGATGGATATCGCCATGCTCAAACCCCACCAGCACTTCATCATCAATTTCGGGCAAACAATCAAAGCCGCGCCCTTTCCCTGCACCGATCGCCACCACCCTCGCCCAGTGGCTTTCATGATCTTCCGTCAAAGTGGGAAACTGCACCCGCACCCGCCCCAGCCCATCAGGATCTTCAATATTCGTCACTTTGCCAATCAACAAGGTTTGTCCAGGGTGCAATTGGGTGGGCGGCGAGAGTAGAGACAGCAAATCACCACCCCGCAAGCCGCGTACACTAAAAGCCGTTTTATAAACCCGCTCACTGAAGGTATGGTGGGTTTCAGTAATGTAGTATTTGCCGCTATATTTTCCCATGCCTTTCAGCGTCACCACCCGCCCCGGACGAATGGAGGGATGCCCTTGAGCTTGAGCATCCGCGTGAACAAACTCATCGCACATCTCGTTGAATAGTGCCTGAGCGATATTGTCGGCTTCTTTTTGGGTGGCGATCGGTTGATCCACCACAATCAGCTTGGGCGAATTGGGTTTGCCCTGAAAGGCAGAACTTGTGGTTTGACCTTTGCCATAGTTCGTTTCAGTCCAAATCTTTTCTTTGCTACGATTAGCCACGATCGCCCGCTTCTGTTTATAATCCCAACCCCGTACTTCCACCTCATTCACCTGTTCCGCGCTAGTGACCCGCACCTGAAAACTGGTCAAATCCTTTTGCCAGATCATTTCCAGGGAACCATCCTTTTTCGGTTGGCGAAAATGCAGTTCACCATTTTGCATAAAAAGCTCAAATCCATTCCGGGCTGCCCGTTCCCGCAAAAATTCTAGATTGGTTTGGTTTTCCTGAAAAACATAGTCGTGAATCATGCCGCTGTTGTCTAGGGTGTTTTTGCCTTCCTGGATGCCCACTTCCTGAATAATCTTCCGAACAATTTCTGTGTCGCTCATTTTTTGAAAAGAACGGTTATGACAGCCCCGATGTAGCCGATGGGAGCGATCGTAGCCGCGAATAATCATGGGCGCTTGGGAACCAGAAGTGAAATGAGTTTCGATCGCGGTAATCTCTCCCCACAAAATCCAGTCCGTTTTTTGATCTTGAAACTCAGGAGATTCAGTGGTGCTATTGGTAAACCCAATCCGAATCGACTTGCCAATCGACAATAGCTTTTCATGTTCCCAAGTTTGTTGATCGTCTCGCTCAGGAAACGCCTTCGACTGCTGCTCTTCCCGCCCTGGAAATGCCGGATTGTTGAAGACGATCGTAAACATGCTGGGTAGGTGCAAACTCTCCTCGATCGAGATTTGCAGGATATCGCCCATCAGTTTTTCCGAAGCAGGTTCACCCTCAATTTCTAAGTGCGGTTCAGCGGTATAGGTTGGTTGCGGTGGCATAGCATGATCTCAAAAGGTTATTGGAGAATAGTGGGTTCTTCACCGGGCAGCGTTCTGCCGCCGCTTTGTCGCTGAGATTGCCCCACGCTTGGTGGACTTTGAGATGGCTGTGATTGTGGATTGTCAACCTGTTCAAGCGTCAGATCAATAATTGCTCGGACGGGTGTGCCATCGGGCAAAAACATAGTCAGGCGGAAGTTGCAGCTTTTAATAAAACATCGCAGATAGGAATGATCACCCCAAGTAAATAGATAAATTGGCGGTCGTTTTGCTTTTGGTCTTTGAGATTGAGCAGTTCCCCTTGCTGAAGCAGTTCCAGCCTCTTTGATATAGGCAACTGCATCAGTAAAGGGCTTGAGCGGCTTTAAGACATTTCGCTCTTCCCCTTGTTTTTCATAGGTGTCGAGAATGATGTTGCTAATCGTGAGTTGATAAGGATTGGGATGTTTGAAGCTGGTTTGATTTTGTCCTCTTGTCGTTGTTGATCCGGGTGCTTGCTCAATGGCAACACTGCGGCTAAATTTTAGCTCCGTTGGATTAAACATGAACTGAATTGGATCTGCTTTTTCTCCAGTAGCGGGTCGAAGTTCTGCTTTTTTCAAGGTTCCTAAGCCTGTCATTGTTCATTTCCTCAATAGTTTCTAATTACAGTAAGCGCCCTGAACCGGACTTGCCGACCCGCTCTCGTTCTAGAGCTAGCCGTTGCCGAATCAGTTGATAAACCTCTTGGGCAAGGCGTTCAAGATGTTCGGGCGATCCTGAACTTGCAGACTGTGCGGGAGTCTGTGTAGAAGATTCACGATCGCTGTTCGTCTCTGTCGGGACGGGCGCGGCTGCCTCAACAGCAGGTGTAGGACTGGTTTGAATCATCTCATTGGGAGTTGCGCGATCGGAATGCATCAAGTCAGGATAGCTATCCTCGACAAACGCGGTTTCAGGCTCTAATGTGGAATGATTGGTTTCAGACGTGTTGAAGAGATCGGCGATAGTGCCCCATTCCGATGTCACGGGTGAGTTTGGAGTCAGTGTATCTGGAGTCGAGGCTGTTGGGATAGAAGCGATATCGTTGTGCGTGATGTAGTTGCTTGCTCCAATATCACGTTGTGGTCTGATGCTAGGAGCCTCAAAGGGCACATCGAACAACGACTCAAACGGTTTTGTTTGAATTTCTGGAATAACCGATGATTGAGGCGATGGAACAGACTGTGCTGCTGGCAGCGGGTCGGTATAGAGTGGCTGTGGAGTTGTGGCGATCGGCTCTAAAATCGATAACCGCTGAAGAACACTGGACAATTCTGGTAAAGAACTGGTTTGGTCTGCTTCTTGATCTACTTTGGTGAAGCTCTCATTTTCTGACTCTTGTTCTAATGAACGGGGAATTAGATTAGCTCCTTTATCAGATTGTTCGGTGTTGATCATGCCGCGATCGCCAGCCTCAGTCTCAACAACTTTCCTTTGAACGGGTTGAGCGATCTCAGAAAGGGGCTGAACGGATGGAGTTTGAGTCGATGAAGTTTGAGTTGTAATATCTGTTGGGATGACGGACGTTGAAAGATCGGCTGCGATTCCCGCAGGAAGTCCTGCGGAAAGCTTCGCTAACGTTTCACGAATCGGGGATGTTTCTATTTTTGGTTGAATCGTCGGCTCAATATCGGGTTGAGTCACAGACTGAATGGATCGTTGAATCATCGGCTCAGCATTCGGTTGAGTGACAGACTCAATTAGAGGATTGATTTCAGGGTGAACGAGTTGTCCTGAAGCCTCTAGAGTCATGGGCTGAGAAAGGCTTTCAGTCTCTAAGTCTTGTAGATTTTGCGGTAGAAGGCTAGTCTGATCTGTTTCAATAAATCTTTCATTTTCAGCCGTTGCTTCTGCTTCGGAAATGAGAGTTTCAGTCTCGGTAACTGTCCTTTGAACGGGTTGAGCGATATCAGAAATAGGCTGAATGGATGAAGTTTGAGTCGTGATTTCTTTTGGAATGACAGAAGCTGAAAGGTCGGCGGCGATTCCCGCAGGGAGTCCTGCGGAAAGCTTCGCTAACGTTTCACGAATCGCGGGTGCCTCTGTTTGTGGTTGAATCGTTGGCTCAATAGACAGTTGCGTCACAGAATCAGCTTGTCGTTGACTATTTAGCCCAGCATTCAGTTGAGTCACAGAATCAACTTGAGGATGAGTTTCAGGATGAGTTGATTGCCCTGAAGTCTCTAGAGCCATGGGTTGAGAAAAACTTTCAGTCTCTAAGTCCTGGAAATTCTGTGTTTCTTCAACCGATCCAAACGAGGGTTGCAAGCTTGGCTGAGACTCTATTGCTGGCTCTTCCGAGCTACTCAACACATTCGAGTCATCGGGACTGGTTCCTGTCTCTTGTGAGGGTTCTGATGGATGGGGAATACTGAAAGGGGCTAATGAATTGAATTGACTCTGAAGCTGGACAGGTGTTTGATTTTCTATAGAAGTAATTTCAGCGCGATCGCTCGTAGGCTCCGAACTAGATAGTTCAAGGCTGATTTCTCTTGGATCTTCTAGTTGCTCGTTGATTAAATCAGTCGTCTCAAAATCATCCGTTTTAGGCTGAATGATTTCAGTGATACTGATCGGACTATCTTCTGGCTGAGATGCGATCGCATCAACCGATCTACCCTCTTCCCGATCAGACAGTGCTGATGCTGAAATGGCAGGCTCGGCAGGCGATGTTGAACGCACGATCTCGGTGTCTGGTGTATTCAAGCTTGGTTGAGCGATCGCCCAATCGATTGAGGATGCGATCGCCTCTGGATTATCAACAGGCGGCGAAGCACTTTTGGGGTCTGAAGGCGAGGCAGGAGATCGGCTAGTGTCTACTTCGGTTGGCTGCGAGATGGGAGTTGGGGGAATCTCGTTGCGGTCTAAGGAAAAGTCTGGCGATCGCTCAAGGGGTGGCGCTTCTGGCTGTTGGATGGCTGTTTCAAGCAGGGGGTCGGAGTCTGAGGGGGCAGCCATTGGGAGCAAAGGTTCATTTGACTGTTCCGTCGGAGTTTCGGTAGAAGGGCTTGAAATGGATGAGGCGCGGGATTCTACCAAGTTGATGGGTTCGGTTTGAGCGGAGTATGCGATCGCGGTATCTGGCTCGTCGAGTAGCGATCGCGATATCACTGGTTCTGCGATCGTCAGATTTTCAGCGATTGGCGTTTCAACTACAAGAGCTTGATCGAATGTTGAATCTGCCGATGTTTCATCTAACGTTTCATCTGGGGATATAGATGTTGTAGCTATCGGCGTTTCTTGTGTAGATGTTTCTTGTGTAGATGTTTCATCCGCAAGAGGGGCAGCGATTGGCGTTTCAGCGATCTGTTCAACAGGAATGAGTCTATTGATCTCAGGCGACGCAGGATTGGGGAATTGAGGTTGGGGCTTCGTCTGAACTGCTGAGACTGTAGATTGAGATGGCGTGGATTGAGATAGCCTGGATTCAGGCGGCGTAGACTTTGGGGCATCGAAAAAGGGTGAGTCTTGAAAGGGCAATTCTTCACTGGGCACAGCGAGGTCGGGAACGGCTAAGAAGATGGAGGGATCAAGGACTCGCAACGACTGCGCCCCCAACGGGGTAAAAAACTTGGGTTGCAGCATTGCCTGACCCAGCGGCACAGACGGCAAAAGCGGTTGTTGAATGCCCAGCGGTGTCTCTACTGGAGGTTGTGGTGCGATCGCTGCATCATCGGTCATTGCTAAGAATCCCTAATCTGAAAAATAGCCTTGATCGCCCCGCGCCACGCGGCTTGATTTAGTGTCGCCGATCGCGCCGCCCCCTTTCACCCGTATTTTGTTTTCGCCTGAGCGATGCACAACGGTTAGTCCTTCGTAGGATAGAACCAATTCTTCTAGGGCGATCGCGTTGGAATCTGCCTTGAGCGATGGAGTTTTCCAGCCGACTGGCACCACGCCCACCAGCCGCCAAGCCTGAATCGTTTCTCCCGCTTGATTAAAGACCAAAATGTTGATGTTACGTCGCCGCAGGTCATCTGCCGTCAAGCTTTGGCTGATCCAATCCCAAAAAGCGGGATCATCGGTGATGCCGCGCTTCAAGGTTAAATCGCCAAACTTGGCATGTTTCAAGAAAATCCGCTGTTGTTCATTCACGCCGCCTTCTTGATAAACATCTTTTTCAATCTGTACATCCAAACCAGAGCATTCACTAAATGCCGCCGCTAACTGGTTGTCCATTTCGA
This sequence comes from Sivoneniella epilithica UHCC 1019, assembly GCF_040830845.1. Lineage (NCBI taxonomy): Bacteria > Bacillati > Cyanobacteriota > Cyanophyceae > Leptolyngbyales > Leptolyngbyaceae > Sivoneniella > Sivoneniella epilithica. The sequence goes on along the minus strand of NZ_JBFPDP010000034.1, from coordinate 38,456 downwards.
CGTAGAACCGATTGGTGGTGACGTAATTCAGTACATTGAGTTTAGGCATTATCTGCGCCTCCCATAGCCCCGACTCCGCTCCTGTTGTTGCCTCAAATCTTGATGCAATAATTCCACAACGCGATCGCTCAATCGCTTCACGGCTAGAGGATCTTGCAATAGCTGCTCCGCCAGTTGAGATAACAGTGCTAAATCTTCCGGGTGAGTCAACTCTAAAAACCGAGCCGGGGCAGCGTATCCCGCTGGACAAACGGCGATCGCAGGAATCGAGCGATTGCGGGCGGCTTCTGAACCGAGAGGAGTTAGGGGAGCAGAGTTAGTCATGGGGTTCGTTAGATGCACTACTACTTTCAAGGCTTGCCCCACCCTCGGCAGGGAGCGAATGGGCGCTGCGCGTTTGTTGTGCCCGACTCAATAAGTTTTGAATCCGGCTAGTTTTGCTGCTCCGAGGCTGGGCAATTCCGGTAGGGGAGCCGCTTTGCGGAATCGCGTTCTGTCGGGTCGCTTGCTCCTTTGCCACATCTGCTTTCACTTGAGCAGCAATTTGTTGATAGAGCGCCTGCATTTCTGGGGTTGCAGTTGCCAGCGGTTCTGGCTTTGTGCCTAAAGATAATAAATCTGCGGCGGTTTGCCCTTGGCGGGCGATGCGGGCACGTTGAACTAAGTTTTCCAGGTAATCTCCTCGGCGATCGCGGCTGGCTCCCTGTCCTTGAATCTGATCTTTGATCTGCTCATAAATTGCCTGGGTATAGCCACTGCGACTTGCCAAATCCAGCACTCGTACCGCCACGGCAGTGAGAATGGCAGCCGTCAACGTTGGGACAAACGGCAGCCACAATCCTTGAGCCAGAAACACGCCATAGCAAATGCCCCAGAGCGCGAACCCTGTGCCAACCAAGCCAAGCAGAAACAAGCCCAGCCGTCGGTTATAAAAGGCAATTAGCCCACTGCCAAACGACCAGACAAAGATCCACAGCACTTCCCCCAGGTTTGACCCACTGCGAATCAGGGGGCGGTTATCCAGTACAGCACTGAGGATTTGGCTGACTGCGTGGGCATGAACCACCACACCCGGCATCGTGCGAGAACCGCTCCGGGTTTCACTGAAGGGCGTGTTGAGTTCATCCTTTGAGACTTCGGAGGTGTAGCCAATTAGCACCACGCGATCGCGGATCAACTGCGGGTCAACTTTCTGGCGCAGTACATCTAGGATAGAAATTTCCCGAAAGATGCGATCGGCTCCTCGGTAATTCAACATCAATTGATAATCGGGTGCATCGGCGCGAACATAGCCCCCAAACTGAGGATCAATCCGTCGCAACACCGTTTGGCGAAACTGAATCTGATTCGTTGCCGTGGAGTCGGGCTTGATGTCAGCACCGTCGAGATACATTAACGCTAACTGGAAACTTAAGGAGGGAAGTTCATTATCGGCTCTAACATCGTTGCAGTCGTGATTTGTGCGGCTCCGTCTATTCGATTGGGCTGGGGTCGAAATCAGCTTGGTGCGGCGCACAATTTTGTCAATATCCTGGGGAAAATCAGCAAAGGCTGCCCCGCCGGGAGGAGTGCCGGGAGCCGGAGGCGACCCCGGATGATTGGCGGTGCTGAGCAGACAACCGGTGATGATCGTCTCGCTTTTCTGGATCACTTGGGTCAGGCGATCGCGTCCCGCAGGCAAACCGTGGGGCACATCCCGCGAAATATCTACCCCAATCGCGCGCGGTTGTTTGCTATCTAGCGTCTTCAATGCCTCTGCCAGAGTGCCATCGTGAATTGGATATTGCTGAAGTTGTTCAATATCGTCATCGCTAATTGTCACAATCACGATGCGATCGTCAGGTTTTTCTGCGGGGCGACGACGGATAAACTCGTCATAAGCCGCTAACTCGGCTCCCTCAAATCCACCCCAAAACCGAATGCCCACAAGCGGCACTGTCACTGCCAAACTGGTGAGCAAAACGGTTTTGAACAGCGATTTTAGGGAAGTTGCCATAGGTGAATGTGTCTTTTGCAAAAATTAGTGAGAAGTTGCCGCTTGAATTTCTTGAACCCAACGTCGGCGATCGCGGTGTTCCAAATTCAAAATGTCCTCCAAAGTCCAGTGAAAATGTAATGCGATGAAAGCTACCTCCTGGTGGAGCCGATCCAGAGGGTAGCTCACAACTCCCCCGACAACACCAACTCTGTTTGAAACGGATGGTTACACTGCGGACACTGAACCGATAACTGAGCGCTACCCGTTTGATTAATTCGGTTATACAGTTCACGCAAATAGGCTAAATCTTGAGTCAATAAATTTTCTAAATCATCCGGCGATACGCTTTCCAACGTGCCCAGTTGGATAATCACTTGAGACAGCAGCACCAACATTAAATACTCTGGATAAGCCTGAACATGTCGATGTTTGTGGGCAACCAGTTCATCTCGTGCTGTTGCCAATCGCATAATGCCCTGCCGATGGACTACGCCACTGCGATCGACTAAACCGCGCGGTAACGTAAAACTAAGCTGAGTTAAAAGAGAGTGTGAGATCGTCATTATCGTTGAACCTCATTACCACCAGGAGTGACTCGTACAAACGTTTCTACTGCCAACTCCACTTCTTCCACCTCAAAATCTGTCCCGGATGCTTTCAAATCAGTAATTTTGTAGCTGACGGGCCACGCGCCCCCAAAGCGAAACCGAGCCTGCTGGTTCGATGCTTGGTCATAAATCGTCAAATCACCATCGCGCCGCTGCGTCCCCCATTTCCCCTCCTCCACTGCCTTAAACCAATCCCACAGGGTGACCGAAATGCCTAATCCTCTCTTGAGAATAATATTTTCAGCCTTAGAGTTGCCGGGTAGTTTTGTTCGCAGAATCCGCCCAAATTTTGCCCCACCAATCCCCCATTTTTGATGAACCACTTCACAGGCAGTAATTACTTCTTGCGATCGCTTAAACCCCTGGCACTCCATGAAATATCCGTCAATTTTTTCCTGAGAACCTTCCAACGTGATTTCCAGGTAATAGCGTGAGTTGGTTAATAGCTCGTAGTTATCTGCGCTCAATGAAATTCACCTCCCCAAATTACTTCTTGCTATAAATTTTCTGGTGATAGGCTGGCATATATCTAAGGGCGTGGCATTTGGTAGTCTATCTCTGATTGAGTCGTCAAGCGATCGCCCCAATGCTGCGCTCCTACAGTTATCTGTAAGTCAACAAAAATTTTACAGGTGGAATTATTTGACGCGATGGCACGTTTCATATACAAACTCAACTTTCTCAGTGAACAACTCAGTCCCCCCCGGCTCCATTTTTGAAGTCTTGTAAGACTTGGGAAAAACGCCCGAAAAATTCCAGCGCGCCGCCGGGTTCCCTGCCTGATTAAAAACCGTAAGTGAGCCGCTTTTGCGTGCGCCGCCACCCGTTGATCCCTTGCCTGCCGTTGCTCCCCCGATCGAGTGAGAATCTCGATACCAGTTGTGCATCGAGTGATCTTCAACCGTTGCGACAAATTCAACCGTCACCACACCGCTCGTCACACCACTGACCGTTGCCTGCATAAAGCTGACTGCCTCTTTCCGCACCCCAAAAGACTTCATATCTCCCGCTGCTTCCAATTTGATTGATAAACCGCTGATTTTTTTGACAATCAGTTCAGTAATCCCTTCAAACTCTAGATAAAACTTAGAAGTCGCTAGAATTTCACCACCCTCAGCCATACATCAACCCCCTTCGCTTAAAGAAAAAACTAGATCCTCCACTGTAAGGGCGTAGCATTTGGTAGAAGATCTTTGGTCGTTAGCAAGAGGTTTTGCCCAAATGCTACGCCCCTACGCCCCTGCCCCTTATCCCAAAGGTCCACCACTTTGCGGCGAAACCCGGCGAATATCTTCGCAAACAATTTCAAACGTCTCAAAGGCAAGATCTGCTCCATCCGCAGAAAAATCTGACACCTTGTAGCTTTTAATCCAGGCTTTTTTAATATCCCACCGCAAAATGGGGTTATCGCCCGGATCATAAGCAGTGATGGAGCCATCTTTGCGATTTTGCGCCCACTGCCCTTTCCCAGCGGCTCCGGGAGTACTCCCCGCAGAGTAGCTGGTGGGCATCGTATTCAGCATCCAATTGTAGAAATCCATATCGCCCTCCCGCAGGTAAACCTCGATCGTAAAGTTCGGATTTTCTTCAAATCCTGCCGAGGTGCTTTGACGCAGGGTTTGCCCTTTCTTGGTTGAAGCAAGCGCTTTTTCGTAGCCCTTGACCTGTCCTTGAAAAGCAATCTCTTGAACGCTTTTAATCAGCTTGTCGGTCATGCCGTCAAACTCTACATAAAAGCGGCTAGTAGTGATGGGTTTAACGGAGGTGTCGGTCATAATTACGTCCTTATCCTGAAATCGATTTCAATTATTGATTGGGCGACCATTGGCTAATTCGGAAGATGACAAATTCTGCGGGACGAACTGGAGATACGCCAACTTCCACATAGAGGCGACCCAGCATCATGGTGTCGGGGGTATTCAGTTCACCATCGCACTTCACATAAAATGCCTCTGCCGGACTTGCCCCAAACAGTGCGCCATCTCGCCATAGCCGCGTTAAGAATCCTTCAACGGTGCGAGTCACCCGCGCCCACAGGTCTTCGTCGTTCGGTTCAAAGACGACCCACTGCGTTCCGAGTTCGATCGATTTCTCGATATAGCTGATCAGTCGACGAACACTGATGTAGCGCCATTGGATGTTGTCTGGCTCGACTAGGGTACGTGCGCCCCAGACTTTGTAGCCGCGATTGTAGTTGGCAAAGTTGCGGATACAGTTGATTCCTAAAGGATTGAGGAGTTCTTGTTCGCGCATGTTGGGTTCGTAGGCAAGCCCCAAGACGCCACGCGGGGTTTCGTTGGCAGGGGCTTTGTATACGCCGCGTGATTCATCGGTGCGGCACCAGATGCCCATCATGTGACCACAGGGCGGCACCATAATTGGGCGGTTGTTTTTGCGAGGATTGGCAACTTTGATCCACGGATAGTAGAGTGCGCCAAACATCGATCGCCGATTGAAACTGGTCAACCACTGGGCAACATCTTGAGGTTTTTGTTCTTCCGGTTTGACAGGTTGATTTCCTCGCCGCAGTTTGACAGGGGGCGGATCGATTACTGCCATGCGATAGGCGGGTCCAGGAAAGGAGTTTTCGCAGGAACTTAGCATTCCTTCAATCACAGCATGGATTTGATCGAGATCCAGCAGTTCAGATTGATACGCCCGCATCAAGTCGGGGCAGGCAATCATGGCAACTTCATCAATTTCAAACAAGCCTTGAATACCTTGGCGATCGTCCCGTACTCCATGAATGTCTCTTGATAAGCGCTCCAACGGGGCAATGTAGGGCGGCGGTGCGACTTCATAGCGACCGTTGGCAGGGCGGCGGGTGAGGGGATGACCTTGATCTCCTGAAATATCGGTTAGGGTCAAAAGCTGATTGTCTGCCAAGGCAGTGATCACATAGTCTCCCAGAGCAGGATCGATTTGAGGATTAATACTCAAGTGGGGAAATACTTGGGGTTCATCGTCGCCGCTTTGAACAATCAACTTGAAAAATTCCCCGGTATTAAAGGGCTGTTCTGCATCGGGATCATCCGTCTCTAGGGGCTTGGGTTCACTTTCGGCGATCGTTACGGTGACGCGATCGATGCTTCCAGGCAATACAGGGCGATCGCCCTCTTGGGCAGGCATTTGCAGATTCAAGCTCAGGGAGGGCTTTTTGGCAGAAGTCCGCAGGTGAGTGGCGGTTTCCTGGGGTTCGGGGGCGGGGGTTCCGGGCAATTTTGTGCCAATGCTCACGACCCAACAGCGACCGCCCCCATTTTGAAACCAGCCCTGAACGGCAAAAGGAAGATAGGCATCAAAGTCGGTGAAGCCATCGGAACCGGGTCTGCCAAAGTTCTCCAGGTATTGACCCCAGTTTGTGATCAGCAGGGGCTTAAATAGATCGGCATCGCCTCGCACATCCTCTGTGAAGCCAACGAAACCCGCCACACTCATACTGATGCCTTCGATCGGGCGACTCCCGCGATCGACCTCTTCAACATAGACCCCTGGAGCAAAGTAATCCAATGCCATAGTTAACTCTCCATAAAAGGATTAGGGTGTGTGATGGTTCAAGATGGCTACACGTTCAAGATGGCTACAAACTCAGCGAAGAATTGACTAGTTTGAGTCCATCCATACTTTAGAAAAGGGAAGCCATCTGCGGAACCCGACTTTAGTTAGGAATTGATCAAGCCGAACGGCTGTAAAAACTCAGACCTAGTTCAGTTGAAGCGCTAACAGCTTGAGTTGGAGGCAGTTTGCGAATGCTGACAATGATTAAGTTATGTCGCGATGATTCAATGAGTATCAAGTTGATGGAGGCGAAGAGTGGAATTTACTGAGTTTAAGTTAAGAAACCTAAAATTTCATAGGGTGCTGTAAAAATAGTGAGGATAAACTTGTTAATGCAAAAAGATGGAGCGATAAGCCTTTAAAGAATAGGGTGAAAATTAGATTTAACCGTTGCCTAGACTTAGCTTCGTCTTTCAGCAGAATTCTGTTTAAGGAGATTGCAAGTGCCTATTCAAACTTTGGAGTTTTTAAGTCCACTCTTTTTAGAAAATGACTTTGATACAAAGGCTCTTCAGTCTTCTTTAAAGCAGTTTATTGATCAATTTTTGGTGAGTGGCTGCGGACTTTTTCACTTCTGTTGTGAGCGATCGCAACTCTTCCACATTGATCATTGGGCTGAATCTGCAAGCGAGTCTATTTTGGCGGAGCTAAAGTTAACCACTGACTGGCAGCAGTCTACTCATTCAGCATTTGAAGTGTTGCCGATTGAGGGAGAGACGTTGCCCTATCCGGTTTATCGCTGTTTGCTGAGGGCGAACAAAAAGTCTGGCGATTATTTAGTCTGCTGGCACTCTACGCCCTTGTCTGACCATCAGAAATACGGGCTGAGCCTTTATGCAAAAAGCTTAGAATTGCCGCCAGTGCGATCGCCGGAGTTAACCCTTGCATCCGCAACTCCAAGCCTAGAAAAAGCGTTGCAATGTACTCGTCATCAACTGCGAACTCCCTTGGCGCTGATTCTTTTGTATGTCAATTTGTTAAAAACAACTTGTCTCGATCCGCGATCGCAAGAGTGGTTAGAACACTTGAGCAATACTGCTGAATCGATGAATATTAGTTTGGAACATTTGACAACCCTTCATGGCAAAACTGAGCAATCTTTTAGCTATTGCAACTTAGGTGATTTGATCGCGCAGTGCCATCAAGAGATGGAACCCTGGATTGCCGAAAAGCGACTAAAACTGGTTTGCAATTCTCCTCCTTTATGGCTGTGGGTCGATAAATGGAAAATCAAGCAAGTCTTTCAGAATCTATTAAGCAACGCGATCGCATTCAGTCCTGAAGCGGGACAAATCCGCTGGGAATGGCAGACTTGTCAAACAGAAGTGCTAATCAAAATCAGCGACCAAGGACCCGGTCTATCTCCAGAAGATTTACGCTTGATTGGCACGCCGTTTTATTCACGCCGCACTGGAGGGACTGGGTTAGGGCTATCGATCGCAAAGCAGGTGATTTCGGCTCATCAAGGCAGTTTATCGGCGGTCAACCTCCTCACCGGAGGCGCGCAGTTTTGCATTATGCTGCCTAAAAATATCTAACACTTCGGCTCTATCCCCCCATCCACTATGTATCCCCCCCTACTCACCCCCCCCTCTACTCAGCCAATTTCTACCCTCCTGGTCGATGATTGTTCTGCCTTTCGTCAAGGATTGAAGAACTTACTCGACTTTCATAGTGCAACGGGTCTAATGCAGTTTCAAATTGTCGGACAGGCGACGAGCTATCAACAGGCGATCGAGTTAGCAATTCAACAGTCTCCCACTTTGATTTTGCTAGATATGGAGTTGGCGCAGGGCAGCGGTATTGATGTTCTCCAACAGTTACGGATGACTCCATCACGGGAAACGATATCGCATCCTCAAGAGAGCCATGTTTTAGTGCTGTCTGGGCACGAGGAAGCAGAATGGGTATTTAAAGCAATGCAGGCAGGGGCGCAAGGGTATGTGTTGAAACATCATCTTTCAACGCAATTGCTAGACGCGATTCAAGTGGTACTCCAAAATCAGATTTATCTGGCTCCAGAGGTTGCCACCCAGTTCTTTCAACTGTTTCACTTTTCGGCAGGGCGATCGCTGCCCAAAAACCAGACGATCCATTTAACTGAGCGAGAGCGAGAAGTGTTGTATTGGTTAGTGCAAGGAGCATCCAATGAGGTAATTTCTCAACAACTTCGCATCACTATAGGCACTGTCAAAGCCTACTTAACCATCATTTTTGAGAAGTTAAAGGTGACTAGCCGCACTCAAGCCGCCTTGCAAGCCCTTAAGCTTGGACTCGTTGCCACTTAAAAGTTCGCTCATGTGTGACTTTCCTCGACTACTAGCCCTCACCCTAGCCCTCTCCCAATGGGAGAGGGAACCGGAAAAGTCTGAAAGCCCTTCTCCTTGGGGAGAAGGGTTGGGATGAGGGCAAATTAGTTGCACATCGCGTCAGTTTGTAAACCCCTTATCACTCTTGCTTATGAGCAACTATCTCGCGATCGCCATGATTACGGCAACCCTCCAGCGAACCCTTCAGGGCGTTGTGCAACGGGATATTGAAGGAGCAAGAGTGACGACCGTGCGTCCGTCTGATATTGGGAATGGCACCCCGGAAACGGGGGTAAATCTATTTTTATATCAAGTGATTACGAATCCTGCTCTGAACAACATCGATGCCACACCTTCGCGATCGCGAGGAAACCCAACCAAGCGACAGGCTGCCCTCGATTTGTACTATATGTTTAGCTTCTACGGCAATGAGGTCGAGCTAGAACCTCAACGTTTGCTGGGTAGTGTGGTGCGATCTCTGAACGATAAGCGAGTGGTTAGCCAAGAGATGATTCGAGAGTCTTGCCGCGATGCCACGCTAGCGTTCTTGGAAGAATCCGATCTGGCGGATCAAGTCCAGCAGATTAGCATCGTTCCACTCAATTTGAATTTAGAAGATCTCTCGAAAGCGTGGTCAGTCTTTTTTCAAACGCCCTACTTGCTGTCAGTTGGCTACAAAGTGCTGGTGGTGATGCTGGAAGGCGATGAAGCTCCCACCCGATCGCTGCCCATTCGAGATCGCCGCACCCATGGACTTTCGCCCTATTTCAGCCAGCCTCAAATTGAGCAAGTGATGGCTCAGGGCGGCGTGACTGAACCGATTGTCTCAGACAGTCTGCTGGTGCTGTCGGGGAAACAACTCAAGGGCGATTGGTCAACTCAAGTGCGTCTGTGCGGTGTGGAAGTGGCACCAACGGAAGTAAGCGACACCCAGATTTTGCTGTCCTTAGCTCAAGTTCCAACCACTGTTTTGAGAGCCGGAGTGCAGAGTTTGCAAGTCATTCATCCGCCTCAAGCAGGCAGCGATCGCGAGGCTCGACGGCGGGGCAAAGAATCGAATGCATTTCCCTTTGTGCTGCGTCCTCGGCTGTTAGATGTCGTGTTGATAGAAACCCTTGGAGAAGAGGAGGAACTGCGATCGGGACAACTGCAACTGCAACTCAATCTCCCCATCGGCGTGAAACAACGAGTTGTCATGGTGCTGAATGAATGGCGGCGCGATCGCCCCGCTGCCTATATCCCCGCTTCTTATCTTTTTGATGCACCAAGTCGCACTGAAGAGAGCAGCGTCATTACCATTTCTTTTCAGGATATCCGCTTCGGTGAATATCTCGTGCGGCTGATGGTCGATGGGGCAGAGAGCCAATTGCAAGTGGATGATCAGCCCGATAGTCCAACCTACGATTGGTACATTGCGCCCAAAGTGATCATTCGTTAATTTTCCGGTGTTGCTGAATCAAGATATGAATATCAAAATCCGCCCTCACCCTAGCCCTCTCCCAGCAGGAGAGGGAACAAGACTTCTAACTCCCTTCTCCTTGGGGAGAAGGGTTGGGGTTGAGGGCAAATCATACTTACATTCAGCAACCCAAACTTTCCTTTTAACTGGAGCAAGAGCATGGGTAGTGCAGGCATGGAGCGGGGTGATTCCCAGTGGGCAGACCTAAACTATCGATATTTGATGATCGCGATCGAGCAGGTGATAGCTTGTCTTAAATCGGAGCAAGTGCCTGACCCAGAACCGCTGAATCCGCCTGCCGCGATCGAGCAACTTTGTCACCTGTTTGAGCTATCTCAGTTTGAGCGGGCGATCGTACTTTTGGGAGCGGCAGTTGAATTGCATGGTGGTCTGGCGGCATTGCTCCCCGCGATCGCGGGTGGACCATCGGTGGCTCGTCCCACCTTTAGTTTGGCTACTCAATATTTGCCCCAAATGCACTGGAGTGCTTTTACCCCTGAGTCTCCGCTGCGACGCTGGCAGTTGATCGAACTCGGTAGCGCGTCCACATTAATCTATAGCCCTTTCCGAATTAACGAGCGGATTTTGCACTTTCTTATGGGCAATGCCCCCTTAGATACCCAACTTCTAGGCATGGTCACGCGGCTACCCACCGATCATCTACTCCGCTTGCCACCGTCGCAACAGCAACTTGTCACAGAAATTGTCACGCTCCTTCAACAAGCGTCTACTCCATCCATCGTGCAAATCTGCGGCTATGACAGCGCCACCAAACAGGCGATCGCCAGTGCGGTCTGTGCCCAACTCGGAATTGGGTTGCTCAGTTTGGCTGCCAACATCTTGCCCACCGATTTTACTCAACTGAGCCTGCTGCAAACCCTGTGGGAACGAGAGGCACTGTTGGGAAATAGCCTGCTGCTGCTGGATTGTGATGGTGTTGCGGACATGCATGAAGGCACCAGTGCTGCGTCATCGCCGCTGAATGCGATCGCGTATCTTTTAGAAAGTTGCCATGGATCGATGCTGGTGTTCAGTCGCGATCGGCGATCGGTACGCAAACGGGCAGTCTTCAGTTTTGAGGTGGCTTCACTCACTGCCCTTGAGCAACGACAACTCTGGCGGCAACAGTTGGCAGAAGAATTAGAGAAAGGGGCGATCGAGCCTGTGATTGAAAAGCTAGTCAGTCACTTTAACCTCTCTCCACTATCCATTCAAACTATCTGCGCTCAGAGCCGCTCTAATAGTAACCACTCTAATGGGACAGATAGCCTGCCAAAGCGCCTTTGGAGTGCTTGCCTGAGCCACTCCCGCCCACAGATAGAAGAATTGGCACAACCCATCCGCACTCAAGCCAGTTGGGAGGATTTAGTGTTGCCTGACAAAGAAGCGCAAACGCTGCGAACCGTCATTGCCCAAGTGCGCCAACGAGCAAAAGTTTATGAAGAGTGGGGATTTGCCAAAACAGGAGAGCGGGGCTTAGGCATTAGCGCTTTATTTTCTGGAGCGAGTGGAACCGGAAAAACCCTCGCGGCTGAAGTATTAGCCCATGAATTACAGCTAGATCTTTATCGGGTTGATCTCAGTTCGGTGGTGAGTAAATATATTGGCGAAACTGAGAAAAATCTGCGGCGAATTTTTGATGCGGCTGAAATTGGTGGGGCAATCCTGTTGTTTGATGAAGCCGATGCTCTATTTGGTAAACGGAGCGAGGTCAAGGATTCCCACGATCGCTACGCCAATATGGAAGTTGCCTATTTACTGCAACGCATGGAATCCTATCGCGGGTTAGCAATCCTCACGACTAACTTAAAAAACTCACTGGATCAAGCGTTTCTGCGTCGCTTGCGCTTTGTGGTTCAGTTTCCGTTTCCAGATGCGGCTCAACGGGCAGAAATTTGGCAGCGAGTGTTTCCAAAATCTGCACCCACAGCGGGGTTGTCTTTTCACAAGCTAGCAAAACTAACGATTCCGGGCGGCAACATTCGCAACATTGCCTTAAACGCTGCTTTTTTGGCGGCAGAGGCAAACCTGCCTGTACAAATGTCGCATATTCTTCAAGCGGCTCAAAGTGAGTATATTAAACTAGAGCGACCTCTGACAGAAGCTGAAACCAAAGCCTGGAGCTAAGCTCACAATCCTGCCTACACGGATTAGTAACGGGCAACTCCGCATACTCTGGCAGGGCTGGTTCATGGCATCATTCAGCAACGCCAAAATTTTTGGTCAAACTATTGTGTGGGTTTCGCCGATTTTAAGGAGAGCGATCGCCCGTTGAGTTTGCTACAGTAACACCATCCCGACCGCATTTTGCCAAGACTCATGGTACAAACCATCCAGGCTAGTAGCCTTAGTTTGTTTGAGGTAGAAGAAAAATTCAAACTCCAGCGGGTTTTCGATCCAGACCTTTTCTTAGAGTGGCAAGGAAATTTACCGTCTGTAACTGAGCCTGAGAAACAATGGCTGGATCAAGTCAAAGCCGACTTTCTGTCGTTAGAGAAGTATCCGCTCCATGAAGAAATTATTAAAATGGCGGTTCTTTCACCGCTGTTATTTTTTGCCAAATTTTTCCACTATCCGTTTTATCCACGGGCAGAAGTAGAAGTCAAAATTTCTGCTGAGGATGGGGGGAAAGTGATTCATGGCAGAGTGGATGTGTTGGTCGTTCGACAGCAGCTTTGGGTCACCGTGATTGAGTCAAAAAACAAAGACTTTAGCTTGCTCAAGGCAATGCCTCAAGCTCTGTTTTACATGATGAGTAGCCCAACCATCGACAAGCCAATTTTTGGATTTGTCACTAATGGAAGTGACTTTGCGTTCATTAAATTACTCAAAAACAACGTGCCTCAATACCTGTTATCAGACGAATTTTCGCTGAATCGTCAAGGTAATGAACTCTATACCGTGCTGAGTATTCTCAGGCGTTTGGGAGAATTGGTCACGGAATAGCGATCGCCCCTTTTGCCAGTGCGATCACGCTCTACAAATTGCTGGTCATCACCATGGGACCTTGAGGCGAGAGGGGTGTGGGCGATGCTTCAATTGTGACGACGAGATTGGTAACGCGATCGCTGGTTGCCGAAGTTAAAGGCACCTTGACAAAGACTCTGCCCTGGGGATTGGCGATGAAATTTCCCGCTGACACTTTTTGACCATTTGCCACCGCCCAAAGATTGTAGGTTTGTCCCGCTGGCAGGGTGGGCAGATCTTGCAGCACCACGATCGCGCCTGCTTCTCCCGGCGTAATCACCACATTTCCCGCCGCTTTCGACATCTGATCCATCCCTTTCAAGGTGACCAACTTGGTTTGAGGCGCTTGCAGCATGGCAATCAAGTCTTTTTGGGAGGCAATCTTGGCTTGAGTCGTGGCAAGCTGTTGCCGCAAATTCAGATTGTCGAACCCGATCGCTATGGCAAGAACGGCGGCAATGCTACCGCCCCATAGCAGCGCCCGCGATCGATTTCGGCGGCGCATTGACACGATTTGATCGGGTTGATGTTGAGCCGCAGTCAGAATGCGCGATCGCACGGATGCGGCAGGCTCCACTTCTGGTAAGGCATAGGGCATTGCCGCCAGCACATCTTGCAGGCTGTGCATTTCCTCGCCCAATTCAGGATGGAGAGCCAGCAGTTCTTTCAACTCCTCGGCTTCTTCAGGCGTAAGATTGCCCAAAACATAGCCTGCCATTAGCTCTTGCCAATAGTCGGGATAGGACGATTCAGGATCAATGGGTTCAGCCATAACGCGATTACTCAATCCAGGTCTGTAAGGTTTTTCTGAGGGTAAGCAATCCTTGGCGCGACCAGGATTTCACTGTTCCCAAGGGAATCTCTAACCGGGCGGCAATTTCTGACTGGCTCAGCCCTTCGTAATAAGCCAGTTCCAAAATTTGGCGATATTTTTCGGGCAGGTCAGCCAACGCCGAGCGCACATGCTCCGATCGCTGATGAATCGATGCAGCTTCAAACGGCGTAGTAGGCGGAGGTTGAGTCGTCATGGTATTGCCCCAGCGCTGAAGAAACTTAAGAGTGCTACTGCGTGAGCGGAGGCGATCGATTGCCCGAGATCGCGTTAATGTGGTCAAAAAACTGCTCAAAGACCCTCGATTTACGTCGTAAGTACTGCTGCGCCACAGTTTTAAGAAAATTTCTTGAGTCAAATCTTCGGCTTCCTGTGGATTCACCAGAATTCTTAGCGCCACTCTATACACCAAGCTAGCGTAGCGATCGTAAAGCGCCGCTAGAGCAGAGTGCTGTTTTGCTTGCATCGCCTGAAACAACTCCGCATCTGTAGGAAGTGGGGGCGAATGATCAGCCTCAAAGTCCATAGAGCCACATTTTTTGAACAGATCCTATATCAACCATAATCTTGCAGCAACCGAAAAACCGGGTTTCTCACGAAAATCGGAAACCGAGAAACCGGATTTCTCACGAAAATCAATGCGTGAAATTCTTGCCATTTGGTTTAGAAACCCGGTTTCTTCGTATTTAAAGTACGGCTGCCAAAAGGAATTGGATGTGAATGAATGTAAGTCTATTAAAAATATGATTCAGGTATTTTGCAATCCGCCGAAAAACTTTAATCCGATCGCATAGCCCATTCGTATGTCACTAGGAAAGACCAAAAACGGTGCTTTCCTCACCAATCCACCTACGTTTTAGAGGCTTACGAAAGATGATGAACTTGAAAGTTTTGGGTTTCGCAGCCAGTTTAGTGATTACTGCTGGTTTAGCTTCTTGTTCCGGTAATGCCAATCAGTCCACACCCAGTAACCCTTCTGCCTCCCCTGCCATGAGTACAACGGGTGACGCAATGAAAGGCGATGCGATGAAAGGGGATGCGATGAAAGAAGGCGATGCGATGAAAGGGGATGCAATGAAAAAAGAAGGCGACGCGATGAAAGGGGATGCGATGAAAGGGGATGCAATGAAAGGCGATGCGATGAAAAAAGAAGGCGATGCGATGAAAGGGGATGCAATGAAAAAAGAAGGCGACGCGATGAAAAAATAGCCCAGCCTAATGCAGACCTTTTTGCAGGTATTTCTATGAGTTCTCTTTTACAGCGTCGTCGAATGCTGACCTATCTTGGCTTAGGTCTTATGGGGGCTGCTGGAGTGACGCTAGCGGCTCGATTTAAGCAAGAAGCATCCATGTCTGAAGCTGAAGCATCGGTAGAAGAGGGCGATCGCACGATCAACTTTGCCGCCGCCAGCACCAATCGCCTACCAGAATTTCAGGGGATTTCCCAGTGGCTTAATTCCCCACCGCTGACCGTTGCTGACCTCAAAGGAAATGTGGCGTTGATCCAGTTCTGGACTTTTAGCTGCATTAACTGTCAGCGCACCCTACCCTCGGTGACTCGTTGGCATCAGCAATACGCTGGCAAAGGCTTAAAAGTCATTGGCATTCACACACCTGAATTTGCCTTTGAGCGCGATCCAAACAACGTTAAGCAGGCGTTGCAAAAAAATGGCATTACCTATCCCGTGCCGATGGACAACCAGTTCAAAACCTGGAGTGCCTACAAAAACGAGTATTGGCCCCATTTGTTTTTAGCCGATCGCCAAGGCATTATCCGCTATGACCACATTGGCGAAGGTGCCTACGACAAAACGGACAAAATGATTCGGCAACTGTTGAGTTAGTATGTCTACTTCCTCACTCTCGGTTGGGCTGGCGTTTGTAGCTGGAATCCTGACTGTATTATCTCCCTGCGTGTTGCCGATTCTGCCAATTTTGGTCGGGAGATCGCTCCAGTCTCATCGCTATGGGGCTGTGGCATTAGTTGCAGGTTTAGTCGGCGGGTTTGCCGTGGCAGGTAGCTTGTTGGCATTCACCAGTCAATGGGTTACCGGATTTGCGAGTGGCTTAAGAACTGGGGCGATCGCAGTGTTGTTGCTGATGGGGTTGCTATCGATGTTTCCAGCTTTAAGCTATCGTCTATTCCAACGGCTGCGGCTGCATAGGCTCAAGGAACCTATGCGCAAGGGGTTATGGAGTGAATTTTGGCTGGGCACTCAGTTAGGGCTATTGTGGACTCCCTGTGCAGGTCCCGTTTTAGGCAGCATTGTTGTGTTGGCAGCGGTGCAGCAGCAAGTTACCCAGGTGTTTGGGCTGCTGCTGGCGTATGGATTGGGGGCGAGTTTGCCACTGTTGGCGATCGCTTACTCTGGTCGATATGTGGGGCGATCAATCCTTAAATTGCGTCCCTACAGTGCGGCGCTTCAACGGATTGGAGGCGGGTTGGTCGCAGGCACCGCGATCGCCATTTTGCTGGGCTGGGATGTGCAAGTGCAGCTTTGGCTAGCACCTCTATTTCCCGCTGCACAGTTGTAGATTTTAGATGTTCAAGCACACGAATTACTCAAGGAGTTTGATGATGAAATTGCAAAACTTTTCACTGAGCTTAATTTCTTTAATTGCAGTTACTACAACGATTGGAATTGCACAGTATCAATCAGTCAATTCTCAAAATGCGCCTGCCATGAAACCAGCGGACAGCATGATGAAACCCGAAGGCAGCATGATGAAACCCGAAGGCAGCATGATGAAACCGCAAGGAATGATGGCGATGCGATCGGGTAAATTTGTCAAAGCGGAGCATCCGACTCAGGGATCTGTCATGCTGGTCAACGAAGGTGGCAAATCCTATTTAGCGTTCGACAAAACCTTTAAAACCGATGCTGGTCCAGATCTGTACGTAATCTTATATCGCACCAGTCAACCACCCATTGGTGGCATTAAAGCAAAAGATTATGTGTCGGTGGCAAAACTGCAAAAAGTTTCTGGCGCTCAACGGTATGCGCTGCCTCAGTCGGTAAAGCCAGGGAATTTCTCTAGTGTGGCGATTTGGTGCCGCAAGTTTAATGCAACATTCGGTTACGCTAGCCTGGGCAAGTAGAGATCACCCATGACCACATCGCAACCTGCCACCCCCAAAAAAGTACCTGTCCCCAAACAGGCAATCTTGGCGAAAGCCTTTCACTGGGTCAATATTATTAGCCTGTTGCTGATGATGAGTAGCGGCTTGCAAATTTACAACGCCAATCCAGTGTTTGGCGGACGAGCGGGGTGGCATTTTCCTAAAGGGTTGCTGCTGGGCGGCTGGTTGGCAGGGGGGCGAGATTGGCACTTCACTTTTATGTGGGTCTACTCGCTCAATCTGCTGGCGTATGGGCTATTTATTCTGATCACTCGTCGTTGGCAGCAGCGCTATGTGTCTGGCAGTGATGTGAAGGCGCTGCGAGTGTCGCAAAACGCCAAGCGTAAAACCTATGCGTGGCATCGGGTGGTCTATACGGCGATTATTCCGATCCTGCTGTTGGCGATCGCCAGCGGGTTGGCAATGTACAAACCTGCTCAACTTCATTGGTTAGCCAGTTTGTTTGGCAGTTGGCAAATGCTCCGCACCGTTCACTTTATCACCGTGCCGATTGTGCTGGGCTTCACTCTGATCCATTCTCTGCTGGCGTTTCGAGTTGGCAGTATGCGACTGATTCGCTCGATTTTTGTTCGTTAAGTCTTCCATTCTCTGGGGCTATTGCGATGTCGATTATTCAACCAGTACTAACCCGTCGGCGGCTGTTGCAGTTGTCTGGATTATCAGGCATGGGATTGCTGTTGGGCAGTTGCGCTTCCACCTCGATCGCCGAGCAGGTTGGAGCCACGATTGATCCGCTGAATCAACGAGTAGAAGAATTGCTACTCAACCCGCAAGCATTGGTGCCAGAGTTTCCCATCAGCGCGATCGAGCCAGAAGCTTTGTTGATCAATACGTTTGACAGTACACCGAACCTCGATCGCGCTGCTTTTCGCCTAGTTGTGGATGGCGATGTCGCGCAACCGTTGAGCTTGAGTTTGGCGGAAATCGAGTCCATGCCGCTGACTTCAATGGTGATTCGGCATGTATGCGTGGAAGGCTGGGCGGCGATCGTGCAGTGGGGCGGGGTGAGCTTGCGTGAATTGGTTCGTCGCGCTCAGCCTAAATCTACAGCGCGCTATGCCTACTTTGAATCGGCAGACGGCTACTATGAAAGCTGGGATCTGGCTTCCACGCTGCATCCCCAAACGATCTTGGCGTATCAAAAAAATGGTCAGCCGTTGCCCGTCGAAAACGGCGCACCGCTGAGACTGGCAGCCCCAATCAAACTGGGCTACAAACAATCTAAGTGGGTGACGCGGGTGACGCTCATGAGTCAGTTGCCATCAAAACTGGGCTATTGGGAAGATTTTGGCTACGAGTGGTTTGCAGGACTGTAGACCCGTGTTCTGTCAAGAATTTTTTGAGGGTTTAACTCTCAAAAAACAACCTCAATCATTCCCCACCCTTTAAATTAAAGCAGACAGACTGCTAGTAAGATTGTTGGGTGGTTGAATTGGAGCGATCGCCCTGTGCTGGCTGCATTACTGTATGGCAAAGAAGATCTGCGACTGGAGCAAGTTGCAGATCCAACTCCTGCTGCTGGAGAAGTCGTAATTCGCGTGAAAGCGGCGACCACCTGCGGCACCGATTTGAAAGTGTGGCGTAGGGGCGGACATGCCAAGATGCTGAAGCCGCCAACTCCGTTTGGGCATGAGGCAGCGGGAGAAATTGTAGCATTGGGTGCAGGCGTAAAAGACTGGCATTTAGGCGATCGCGAAGCGTTCCAAATTGGAACTCGCGTGGTTGCCAATAACTCTGCACCTTGCATGACCTGCTTTTTTTGCCAAAAACACGAATATTCTCTCTGTCAAAATTTGCTGTTTAACAACGGCACCTTTGCGGAATATCTCAAAATTCCCGCTGCGATCGTGCAGCATAACCTGTTACCCATCCCAGCAGATTTGCCGTACAATCTAGCTTCCATGACCGAGCCGCTCGCCTGTGTGCTGCATGGTGCCGCGAGATCCCATGTGAAACCCGGCGATCGCGTGGTGATTTTGGGGGATGGCGCGATCGGTCTCATGTTCGTCGCTGCCCTGTCATCCGGCAAAGGCGACTGGACTTCCACTCCGCACCCTGCACTCCCTCACCCCTTTACTGAAGTTTTCTTATTCGGCGGCAATGACTCCCGCTTGCAAATCGGAGAAAAGCTAGGCGCAGCAAAGACTTTCAACTATAAACAGGTCGAAGATGTCCCGGCTTTGGTGAAAGACCTGACCGATGGTTGGGGAGCCGATGTGGTGATTGAGGCAACGGGGGTTCCGTCTGTATGGGAGATGGCGATCGCCTGCGCCCGTCCCGGTGCCACCGTTAACCTGTTTGGCGGCTGTCCCCGCGATACTACAATCACGGTCAACACAGACCAATTGCACTACAGTGAACTCACCCTCAAAGGCGTTTTTCACAACACGCCTGAATATGTTCGCGCTGCCCTCCGCCTCTTAGCCAGTCAAGCCGTACCCTTTGAACTACTGCTGAGCGGCGAACAGCCCCTGAGTAATCTTGCCCAAGTCTTTGAAGAGATGCGCGATCGCAAGGTGATTAAAGTCGCGATCCTGCCGGACTAGAAGGTGCTGAGTGCTGACTTAGGATTATGTCTCATCCACCCATCCACTCATCGACGATCTTCACCGGGGCGCTTTTTTCGGGGGCTTGCTCACGGGCGGCTGAATCACTGTTTTTCCATCTTTTTCAAGAATCTTGCCGCCTAGCTTTTCGATCTCTCGTTTTGCCCGCTTTTGAGTTTGCTGATCTCCAACCATTTGGGCTTGCTCATAAATTGATCCCCACGAAAAAACGCGCACAGGAATGCTATTGGGATCATTCCGCAGAAATTTTGCCGTCCCTTGAAAAAGCGGTGCAAGATCCTCATCCGGCGTTCCTTTTACCCACTTAGCCGCCATCTCGTGGGAGAGAATCGAGCCAGGAATATCGCCTTGCAGCAATAATTGATCCAACCCCATAAACCGCCAAACTTGAAACGCTTTTGGGTTCGCCGCTGGAGAGAGCGCTGCTGTACCTCGCTTCATCAAATCAACGGCAAGATCGGGCTTGCCCAATTGGTGAGACACGGCACCAGAAACAAACATATACACATCAACAAACCGAGGATCAAGCCGGGTCACAATGTCCAAATACTTGGGGCTTAAGGAATAGCCGGTTTTTTCGCGTGCGTCATCATCGCCATAGTATTGCAAAAAGTTAAGAAATACCCAGTCTGACACGACATTATCAAACCCAAAGGTTGGAGCGCGGCTTAATAGCTTGAGTTTTAGGGCTTCTTGTTCTTCAGCTTTCTTGGGGTTTTCTGCCCATTGAGATGGCTGATCAAGCTGCGATCGCTGCATCAAAATGACCCCAACCAGTGCAGCAAGGGCGATCGCACCCAGCCCAAACACTCTTAGCCATTTTGGATTATTTTTATGCTTCAAAAGCGCCATCTGCTATCCTTCGGCAAAATCCTGCCGACTGCTCAACTCAATGTAGTTGAATTTTACTGTGCCGACCTACTCACGGTAGCGTAAAACCAAACTATGTAAAGTGATGAGTTGGCATCGCCGCTTCACTTGAAGACGCGATCGCGCCATTTTGTCAACAGATTCGTTTCGCTGAAGCCGCGTCCCAATAGGATAAACAGCACCAGCATTCCTTGAATCACTCCAGACAACGACGATTCTAAATTGAGGGCGAGGGGCAATTGCAAACTGCCTACGTTGAGGGCGCTGAAAAACAAAGCCACTGGGAAAATCAGCCAACCATTCATACCGATCAGCATGGCAATCAGCAGTGATAAAAAACCGAGATTGCTGGAAATGCTAGGAATCAGGCGATGGTATACGGTAAGGACTTGCAAAGCTCCAGCGATGCCTGCAAAGCCACCGCAGATGGCAAAAGCACTGAGTAATTGTCGAATCGAGGGAATGCCCAGCACGTAGGAGGCTCGGAGATTTTGCCCCACGGCTCGCAACTGCAAGCCAAAATAGGTGCCGCGCAGGGTGATCAACGTCAAAATGACTGCCGCGATCGCAATCAGTAGCGCGATAGGGCTGGCATCCGTGTTGGCGATCGTCGGTAGCGATAGCGAATCTGGAAATGGCTCTGTGCCGCTCATGGAAGCCACACCTTCCTTTTTCCAGGGACCAAAGACGAGATAGAGCGCTAACCCATCAGCCACAAAGTTTAGCCCCAATCCCGCAAAAATTTCGTTGACCCGTCCATAGACGTTCAGTACACCCGCCAAGATGCCCCACAGCACGCCACCCAAACCACCTACCAAAATCGCCAGTATCATGACAATGGCAGGCGGTAAACTATCTTGAGTCAAACGCATGATTGCTGTTGCTGCGATCGCCCCCGAAGTAATTTGTCCTTCAATCCCCAAGTTATACAGCCCAGCCGTGAAGGTAAACAATAGCCCGCTGGTACACAGCAGCAACGGCACTAATGTAGCGATTACTCGTGCGATGCGATCGGGTGTGCCAAAAGCCCCTACTGCCACGTTGACAATCACCTGTGCGGGAGAGCCGCCTGCTAGGGTAATTAAAATTGCTACCAGGAGTAGGGCGATCGTGAGAGAACCAAGTTGATAAGACAGCGTTTTAGACATGGAAATTGGGCAACAGGCACAAAAACTAACGGGCTAGAAGACGCAACTCAACGAGGATAGGCAGATGATCAGAGCCAATTGCTGCACCAACCCGAACACTGATGGGTTGCAAAGAGCGGACTAAACAATGGTCAATGGGGATTCCTAAAATCGCTACTAACCATGCTGGAAATTCTACACCGCGAATGGCGGCTGGAAAGGTGGGTAAAATACCAAAACCCTGACGAACATTGTGTAACCCAGTTTGGTGAATGAATTGCCGATAGTAAGGCGACCACGGGGTGATATTGAAATCGCCTAACAAAATCATAGGAGTGTTCAAATCTTGCACATAGCGACTAACGGTTTCAAGCTGTTGATTACGATCGCGAAATAGCCTGGGTAACGGTGGAGGCGGATGAATTGCTATGAGGGTGATAGTTTGTCCATTGAGTGTCAGAGTTGCAGCGAGATGAGGGCGATCGGTTGGGGCTAGGAAGTTGGTAGAAATCGAGGTCAAGGGCGATCTGCTGTAGAGCAAAATATCAAAATTTTGAGGGGTTGAGCGATAAAAATAAGGAAAAGTATTGCGTAGAACTTGTAAATGTTTAACCCAATCATCATTCGTTTCTAGAAAGACTGCCACATCGGGCGACTCGATTTTGACTAGCTCTAGCACGCGATCATAATTTTGATTGCGGATGTTTACATTGACCGCTAAAACTTTCAATGTAGATGAATGAGAGGCTGGATTTTGGGAAGTAGGAATATACCAAACGAGTAAGTCAACACTTTGAAGCGCAAGGCAAAACAGGGAGATTAAAATCCAGGTTCGACATCGGATTTGCACCAATCCGATCGCAAGTACCAGACTGAGCAGAGCATACTGCAATTTAAAATGAGTTAGCAGTTCCAGGTAAGAATTCCAAGCTCCATAACTGACGAATGACAACCCGGTTAGCAGCACCACTCCAGCTATCATTCCCATGCCAAACCGCTGCACTGTCTGATTCATACTTCATCCTGGTTTATGGGGCATCCCTTAAAATAGGTAGAGTGGAGTCTTCAAATCTGCCGCCAATTAGTTGACCGAGTGCTTCAACGGTCAGGGTTGCGGTTGCAATCGGCTGAGACACTTTGCCGCTAGAAAAGACGATCACGCGATCGCTATATTGCATGATTTCATCTAGGTCGGACGACATAAACAAAATCGCCGTGCCGCCTTGACACCGAGCAATCAACTGCTGCCAAACCCATAGCGTTGATTCAATATCTAACCCGCGTGTCGGATGCTCCATCAACAGCAGGTTCAGCGGCACGGGCAAGAGCGCTAACTGAGTGCGCTGTTGGTTGCCGCCGGAGAGCCGCTCGACCTTTGAATTGGGTTTGCCGCGAATATTAAATAGGGCGATCGCCTGCTGGGTTTGTTCAAGGGTGCCTTGCCAATCGACAAACAGCCCTTTGGGTGGCGTTTTCAAGGCAACATGTTCATGAATAGTCAGCCCTCGGACTAGCCCATCCTGCAAGCGATCGGCAGGAGAATAGCCCACTCCGGCTTTCAAAAAAGCTGGGTAAGGCTGCTGGGTCAGGTTAACGCTATCAAGTTGCAAGGTTCCTGTAGTCGCTTTGAGCAACCCCGCACAGAGCAACAATAGTAACTGTTGTCCGCTCCCTTCCAGCCCTGCCAGCCCAATCACTTCGCCGCGATGCACTGTTAAATCCGCGATCGCTAGGGTTTGGCGATCGTCCCCAAAGTCAATATCGCTTAGCTGTAAAGCAATCGCTGCTTGTCGGGTTTGAGGCTTCAGCGGCAGTGCCAATTCTCGCCCAAACATCAGGTCGATCAACTGGCGATCGGATGCCGGAATGGGCAGATTTCCCATCACTTTTCCGTGACGCAACACCGTCACCTCATGGCACAGTGCCTCCACATCTTCGAGCTTATGGGAAACAAAAATCACCGATTTTCCTTCCACAACGAGTTGCTTCATTGCCGCAAAGAGAGCCGTTTTTTGATCCGCCGAAATGCCCGTTGTGGGTTCATCCAAAATCAGGGTTTGCGCGCCCAACGAGAGTAACCGCAAAATCTCTAGCTGCTGCCGTTCGCCCACCGTCAAATCGCTAACTTGGCGGTGAATATTTAAATCAAAGTTGAATTGGGTCGCAAGAGCGGTCAGATTTTTAGCAGCTTGACGACGATTGAGAAACAACCCACCAGAGTTACCTGCCATGAAATTGTCTAAAACCGACAGGGGCGGAAAATCCAGCGGGTCTTGGTGCAACATGCCGACCCCAACCTGAATAGCGTCGGCAGGCGTGCGAATTTCAACCGGGATGCCGTTGAGCAACACCTGACCGCGATCGCGCCCAATAAATCCGCTTAACACCTTCACCAGCGTACTTTTTCCGGCTCCATTTTCTCCCAAAAGCCCATGAATCGTGCCCGCCGCCACCCGCAGAGACACGTCTTCATTTGCCTGAACGGTGCCAAACCGCTTTGAGATGTTCACCAATTCAACGTTCATGAGTTCGGAGGTGCGAGTTCGGAGGTGCGAGTGCAAAGTTAAAAGTGCGAAGTTGAGAGTGCAAAGTTAAAAGTGCGAAGTTGAGAGTGCAAAGTTAAAAGTGCGGAGTTGAGGGTTGTTAGCATTTCAATTCTCTCGCCCCTCACCCCTCACCTCTCTTACTTACTCGATCCCTGCATTCCAGCCAGCAGTTGAGGCATGTACCAAATCTGCTGATCGGTTGCTTTTTCTCCCGCTTTGAGAAACGGTGTACCATCTTGATAATTCAGCGCCCCTTTGTAAAGGTCAGTACTACCGTCGCCCAGTCCTTTAATAAACTCAGCCATTATCGGGGCTTGGTCACCTAGCGCTTTACCATTCATAAACCCGATCATAGAATCCGCACCGTTTAGGTCTTTAAAGTTGGGACCGAGCCAAATAAACTCATTGGGCATCTTCCCCGCGATCGCTGTTTCAATCGCAGTCGTATAGGATGGCACCCAATTGTAGAACGGCACACCCAGGCAAATGTCCGGGGCAAGATTGCACCCTGTCTTCAAGTCGTAATGGACAAACTTTACACTTTTGCCTGCTGCCGCAGCTTTTTTGCCCTGCACCGCCACTTCAGGGGTATCAATTCCCGACATTACTACGTCATAACCGCCATTGTAAAAATCATCGGCGACCTTCGTGGGGTCAAGGGTTTTACCGGGAATGTTGAACCAGAAACCAATCCAGGTGACTTTAAATTGCAAATCTTTGACATCTTTTTTGCGATAGGTTTCCCAGCAATGTTTAGCTCCCAAGTAGGCAGCCGACACATAGCGCCGGGTTTCATCGTTAATTAAGGGTCCGACATAGCCGATTTTGCCAGTCTCACTGCCCAAAGCAGCCGCGCAACCTGCCATCATCTTGCCGTATTCCATCCGTCCCATGATGTTGCCAAAGTTGGGCTGATTTTTGAAGTTTTTGCCTTCTTTCCAGGCATAGTCTCCAGAAGCATGAATGATCGGTAGGTCAGCATATTTTTTTGCGGTTGCGAGGGCATCGTCTTTAAAGTCATCGGAACTGAAGATAATCAGTTTTGCCCCTTTAGAAATCAAATCGTCAGCCACCTGAGCGCCTGTAACGTTGGGGCGATCGCCCGGATTCACCTTATCCACATATTCCAGCTTAATCCTCAAATTTTTGGCAACTTGTTCCATGCCTTCATAGTGCGCTTGGTTCCAACCGCCATCATTTTTAGGACCCACAATTACCAGCCCCACTGTAAAATCTTGGGCGCTTGCGGTGGGAGCGGGAGAAGTAGTTTGGGTGGTGGGCGTGGGGCTACTACACGCACTTAAGAAGGCTGCTAGCGATGCAATGTGCCAAAAGCGCTGAATAATCTGTATTGAAGGAGCTAGGCGGGGAAAAAATACGCTAAAACAATTCATTTTTTTGGGTTTCATTCACTTTCACACTCAGAACTGAGAATAGTTAGGTTTTATTAGCAGAGTAGAAGATTCTAGAAAGAACGGGAAGTAGCGTACTGCCAACTTTGGGAAAACACAAAGGGTTTTGTTCTAATTAAGGCGATCGCTCAACCTAGAAAATGTATTCTAAATAACTTTTAGCGGATTCCTTCAATGAACCAAGATTTTCTAATCAAAATTTTCGGCAAACCCAACTGCAAGATGACGGTTTCCCTCAATGTCGTTCAGTCAAGCTCGCTTTAAATTAAAAACATGGATCAACAAACGCACTGGTTGACATCAAAAATGATTGCCTTTGTGCCTCCATCTAGAGTTCTTTAATCCCATTGGCTGCACTTTCAATGAGTCAAGTTTTGAAGAATTCTACAGGATGTTTTATTGACGCTTGTAATTTCTTAAGGTGAGTAAATTATGACCCTAATTCGTTGGCAACCCTGGCAAGAAGTAGATACCCTTCGTCATCAACTTGATCAACTCTTTGATGAGTTATCTCCTGTGAATCGTGGCAATAGTTTACGAACAAACGGAGCAAATTGGGCTCCCGCGATCGAACTCAAAAGCACAGAAACAGACGTAGTTCTTCGGGCTGAATTACCCGGAATCGAAGCAAAAGATCTGGATGTTCAAGTCAGCCGCGACACCGTTTCTATCTCTGGTGAGTACAAATCTGAAACCAAAACAGAAGATCATCAAGTGATTCGTTCTGAGTTTCGCTACGGCAGTTTCAAGCGAGTGATTTCATTGCCCAATGCGGTTCAAAATGATCAAGTTCAAGCCGAATTCAAAGATGGCATTTTGACTCTAACTTTACCTAAGCTAGAAGCCGATCGCCCAAAAGTAGTCAAGGTAAATCTTGAACCAGCCTAGAGTGTTTTTTCAACCGCTCTATTTGTGAGTGCTATTTGTGAGTGCTAAGTAATATAACGAGAGGATTGAGTCTTTCCAAACTTAATCCTCTTTTCTGTATAGGTTAAAAAATATTTCTTAGCGAACCCACTAGCATTTTTGGCGGCAATTAGGGAATCTTGAATGCAGAATCGCTACTCTGGAAGTAGCATCGTCGCTCAATATCCTGAAAGCAGATAGGGGAATCCCTATTCCATATTCCATGTCACATCTTCCGCCCGAAAATTTAGTTTCTGAAAAGTATTTGCTTGAATCGGCTCCCCATATGGACATTGATCAATGGCTTGAACGCCTGCGCCACAGCGATCGCGCTCTTTATAACTCAATGGCGCTCGAAGTTTGGTCGATCGCCCGCACCATGGACAACCTAATTCCTGGGTTTTGGAGCCGCTTTATGGAAAATCGTCAAACAGCGCTTAAACAATTTGTGATTCAACAGAAAAGAGAAGGAAAAAAGGGGAGTAACGAATGATGAATGTCGAATGTCGAAGGGGGCAACTGATGATAAACATCGAACTTTTGCTTTGTCTCCCATCATTTGCCACTTGTCATTTGTCCCTCGTAACTCGGCATTCACAACTCGTAATTCGTAATTCGTCCCTCGTAATTCGCAATGAACTCTACATCGACTCTTTCCGTTTGGCAACAGCTTAAAAATCGCGAGATCACTTGTGAGGAAGCGTTGCGATGGCTTGTGGATGAAGAGGGAACCGTGACCCTCAGCTTGTTGGATGTGGAGGTTAGCTATCGATTTCTGCGGGAGTTTCCCGATCGCTCGACATTGCCGCCATTGTTGCCGCTGTTACTTTGGCAAAACTGCTTTTATCTCGGCTGTCCGGTGCCTGTTTCGTTGGATACGATTCGGCGATTGAGCGATCGCACCTTCACTAACATCAAAATCATTCCGGTTACCGACAAAAGCTACACCACTTGGTATCGCACTCAAAACATTGATGCGAATCGCCTCAGTTCTCAGCCGTTCATCAATCCGCTGACGGGGGAGCATGAGCAGGAAAACATTAGCGAGATTACCCGTGAACTACTGGCAAAAGCCGTCGATCAAATTGGGCGAATCAAAACCATCATTTCGGGAGCATTGCGGAACCGTGCTAGTGATATTCACCTGGAACCGACGACTGACGGCTTGCGAATCCGCTATCGAATCGACGGCATTTTGCGAGACATTACCCTGCTACCGCCAGAGATTAGCCGACGGGCGATCGTGGCACTCAAAGTCATGGCAGATATGGATATTGCTGAAAGTCGCCGCCCCCAAGATGCCCGAATTGGAGACAAATATACCAGCGGATCGGAATCAGATTTGGGGCTGGATATGCGGGTTAGCACCTTGCCCTGTGTTGGCGGTGAGAAAGCGGTGATTCGGCTGCTGCCCCGCGAAAATCCCTTTGCTGGCATGGATGAATTAGGCTTTAGCGATCGCACTCTCACCATTTATAAAGGCTGGCTGAAGCAACCCCAAGGCATGATTATTTTCACAGGACCCACTGGCTCCGGCAAAACCAGCACCCTATACACCAGCCTCCAAACCGTTGCCACCGAATATGTCAATGTGGTGACTGTGGAAGACCCGGTGGAATATATTTTGCCGCGCATTACCCAAACCCAAGTACATGAACTGGCGGGAATGACCTTTGCCGCAGGGCTGCGTGCCATCTTACGGCAAGACCCCGACATCATTATGCTCGGCGAAATTCGCGATCATGAAACCGCTGAAACCGCTTTCAGAGCCGCGCTGACTGGGCATTTAGTCCTAACCACGCTCCATACCAACGATGCGGCTAGTGCGATTCCCCGGCTCAAAGATATTGGTCCTGATCCCGGTTTGATTAGCGATGCGTTGTTGGGCATTGTGGCACAGCGGCTCGTTCGCAAAGTGTGCCCCCATTGTGCTGTACCCTACACGCCTACGGAGTTTGATTTGAAGCTGTTAGGCATTCATCCAGACCAGGCAAAACCAGAGGAATGGCGGGTGGGCAAGGGCTGCGCTCGGTGTTTCCACTCTGGCTATTCAGGGCGAGAAGCAATTATCGAACTGCTGGATGTGGATGATACGCTGCGGCAGATTATTTATGAAGGCACGATGACTCAGATGTATCGCTATCTGGCAGAGTCGGGGTTTGAGTCGTTTCGGATGGCTGCGATCGCCAAAGTCACTCATGGTATCACCACGATTCAAGAAGTGCTGCGCGTTTTGCCCCACAGCGCCATGAGCCGCCGCTCTGTTAATCTATCCTGAGAGTCTTTACTGCAAAATTATGGTTACATCGCTAAAAGCTAACTCACATGAAGGGAAATCGTATGTTGTCCATTAAAGGCAAATTTCAAGGCGGAGTTGCTCAACCTCTAGAACCTGTATCCGGGCATGATGGTCAGCCTGTAATTATTACGTTTTTAGAGGCGGAAAAAATTTCATCTCAAGATGACTCAGGATGGAATAAGTTGATGCAAATTGTTGACCGCTGTACGGTGGATACTGGCATTGATGATCTGGCACATCAGCATGATCATTACCTTTATGGCAAATCCCAGCAAGAGTAATGCATGACCAAAATTTTTGTCGATACAGCCGCTTGGATTGCACTGCTCAATAGTCGAGATCAGTTACATGCCTTGGCTAAACAAGTGATGCAAGATCTTTATCAACACAAGGCGACTCTAGTGACAACAGATTTTGTCTTACTTGAGGTTGCGGACGCTCTCTCTGATCCTCCGATTCGTACTCAAACCATAGATTTTGTAGATAGTTTGCTGCAATTGCCACCATCTCCAGCGCTACAGATTCTCCCAGTAGAGCGCACTCTCCTGCTGGATGGTTGGAATTTATATAAGCAGCGATTGGACAAAGGTTGGGGCTTAACAGATTGCATCAGTTTTGTGGTCATGTCCCGCGAGCAAATTACTCAAGCTTTCACATCCGATAAGCATTTTGACCAAGCAGGCTTTACCCGGTTGCTCTAAGTATGAAGGATAAAAAGCAAACCTCAAAATCTTAGGGGCGATCGCCGTGTGAAGGTATCGTTACCTCTTGAGGACATTACTATGATGGTTACATTACTAACAGAAATTTTATGTTTACATCACTGCCAGAAATTACGGTTGAGGAATTGGCGACTTTGCTAGCGGCAAAGGGCGATCTCCAGTTTGTGGATGTGCGCGAACCTCAAGAACTGGAATTGGCTCAGCTAGAGGGCTTTGTCAACTTGCCCCTGAGTCAGCATGGCGAATGGTCAACCGATATTCACAGCCGCTTAGATGTCACGAAGGAAACCTTGGTGCTTTGCCATCACGGGATGCGCTCTGCCCAAATGTGCCAGTGGCTCATGACTCAAGGTTTTGAGAACGTCAAAAACGTGACGGGCGGCATTGATGCGTATTCCTGTGTGGTTGATGCTGCCGTTCCCCGATATTAGGATTAGGTCGCTGTTAGGATCAATGCAGTGGCAGTGCAACAACGTTCCCCTTTATAGTGAATAGAGCAGTCATCTACGCAATCGTTCGCTGAGAACGCCTTTCATTCAGCATTTGACTAATACTGAGTTTTTATCCATAAGCGATAAGCCGTGCGATCGCTCCGAATGTCGTCCCTTTAGAATTCGCGCTTACCCTCATGTCCTTACCGATTAAACTTACAAATCGTCAGCAGCAAGTGCTTTGGGCAACCGTTCGCCACTATATTGCCACCGCCGAACCCGTCGGTTCTGAAGCATTGCTCAAGGAATATAACCTAAGCGTCAGTTCTGCGACGATTCGTAACTCGATGGGGATGCTGGAAAAAGTTGGACTACTGTATCAACCTCACATTTCAGCGGGACGAGTTCCTTCCGATTCGGGCTATCGAATTTATGTAGATAAGTTGCTGACTCCCTCTAGTGACTTTGCACTTGAGATAGAGCATTTATTGAGCGATCGCCTCACCCGTGAAGATTGGAACCTGGAAGCGATGCTGCGGGGAGCCGCCCACATTTTGGCAACCGTCAGCGGCTACATTGCCCTGATTACCATGCCTCAAACCTATACAGCGCGGCTGCATCACATTCAACTGGTGCTAGTTGATCCAAATCGGGTCATGCTGATCTTTGTCACCGATTCCTATGAAACCCAGTCGGCTCTACTGGATCTAGCAACGGGTGAAGACAATACACCAGCCGAAGCGGAACTCTTGGAACGTGAATTGCAGATTTTATCCAACTTTTTGAATAGTCACCTGCGCGGACGGGCGATCGCGGAGCTAACCCAAATGGACTGGACTGAACTCGATCGCGAATTTCAACGCTACGGCGATTTTCTTAAAAATATTTTGACCGAACTCACTCGCCGCTCTCAGTCTCCCGCGCCCACCCAACTGATGATGAGTGGATTATCGGAAGTAATGCGGCAACCCGAATTTTCTGAAGTCCATCAAGTTCAAACCATTGTGCATTTGCTAGAAGATGAGCAAGATCAAATCATTCCCCTGATTTTTGAACCTTCTCCCTTTGGCAAGCGCGTCTCAATTCGGATCGGATCGGAAAATTCTCTAGAACCGATTCGCGCTTGCACCCTGATTTCATCCACCTACTGCAAAGGCAAAACCCCCGTGGGCAGCGTTGGCATGTTGGGACCCACACGCATGGTGTATGAAAACGCGATCGCCCTAGTAGAAGCCACCGCCGACTATATTTCAGAAGCGATTAGTTAGGAAATAGGGAATGGCGAATGGCAAGTGGCGAATGCCAAAGGTTGAACTTAAAACTCAAAATTCAAAACTCAAAACTCTTACGGTACGATGCAAGAGCATCCACACCGTTAAAACAGTTCCTATGGCTCAGTCTGAAATTGGCGTTGCGATTGTCGGCACGGGCTTTGGTCAAAAAGTCCATATTCCTGGATTTCAGGCACACCACCGGACTCGGATTGTGGCGGTCTATCATCGAGAGTTGGCAAAGGCTGAGGCGATCGCTCAAACTCACGCTATTCCTCATGCCTGTCAAAACTTGGAGGCGATCGTAGCGTTGCCAGAGGTTGAGGCAGTCAGCATTTCGACCCCGCCGTTTCTGCATTACAAAATGGCAAAAACGGTGTTGAATGCAGGAAAACATTTGCTGCTGGAAAAACCGACGACGCTGAATCTGGCAGAGGCAGAGGAATTGCATCAGATGGCGATCGCCAAGAACCTCGTCACCACAATGAATTTTGAGTTTCGCTGCATTCCGGCGTGGCAGCGTTTGCAAGAATTATTGGCTGAAGGCTATGTCGGTCAACCCCGACTGATTAAAGTAGATTGGCTGGTTTCCGGTCGAGCCGATGCTGCGCGTCCTTGGAATTGGTATGCCCAGAAAGATTTGGGTGGTGGCGCTTTGGGGGCGATCGGCTCCCACACGTTTGATTATATTGCTTGGCTGTTCGGCTCAGTGCAGCGGCTGAATGCTCGATTAAGCGTGGCAGTAACCCAGCGCCCCGATCCGCTCAGCGGTGTGCTGAAACCCGTCGATGCGGATGATGTGTGTCAGATCATGCTGGAGTTGACTGATGGAACACCTTGTCAAATCACGCTGAGTGCGGCAACCTATCAGGGACGGGGACATTGGCTGGAGGTGTATGGCGATCGCGGCACATTAATCCTGGGTAGCGACAACCAAAAAGATTATGTCCACGGCTTCAAACTTTTGGGCAGCCAAGCCGGAGAACCGCTTACACCCCTTGAAATTCCCGATCGCCTCGCGTTCCCGCGCACCTGGGACGATGGACGGATTGCGCCCTTTGTTCGCATTATCGATCGCTGGGTGCAAGGCATCGATCAGGGCAAATCCCTAGCACCGTCATTGCAAGAAGGCGTGTATTCTCAACTGCTGATGGATCTCACCCATCAATCGAATCACCATGGAACCTGGAGCGAAGTTCCTCAATCCTATTGAAGCAAAGTAGGGGCGCGGCATCTGGGTGATTTTCTATGGAACC
Organism: Sivoneniella epilithica UHCC 1019; assembly: GCF_040830845.1. Classification (NCBI taxonomy): domain Bacteria; kingdom Bacillati; phylum Cyanobacteriota; class Cyanophyceae; order Leptolyngbyales; family Leptolyngbyaceae; genus Sivoneniella; species Sivoneniella epilithica. The sequence continues at coordinate 6,196 of NZ_JBFPDP010000034.1, read as the reverse complement.
CCCTCCCAATCTTGCTACCAAATGCCACGCCCTTACTGATCCGCAGGCAGATTGAGCGCATCATCGATCAAGAGTTTTTCTAGCAAATTGGAAACTTCGGCAGCGTGATTCATCACCATCAGATGTCCGCCTTTTGCCAGGATGTAATCCGGATTAACAAAGCGCAGTAAAAAAATGCGATCGCTCGCTCCATGAATATGCTGGAGATTTTCAGGAATCACATCATTTTTCCAGGTCACCACTTTATGGAATGACCATTTCAGAAAATGGGGATCAATATCCAGCAAAATTGCTTTGAGCATCTGCCGTTCATCCACCGTATTCAAGCTGAAAAACCAATAGGCAAGCCAATATCCCGCCCAAAGCAAACTTTTAAAAGGGAAGACGCGATGGATAGGAAACCAGCGAAACATCTTGAAGTAAAAAGGAACTTCACAGCAGGTTTTAGTGCTAGAAATTAAGACTACTTTTTCGGTTTCAATCTGTTTGGCAATTTCAACCGCCATAATGCCACCAAAGGATAAGCCCACAATAATCGGGCGATCGCACTGGATTTGGGCAGTCAGGCGCTTCGCATACGCTTGAATCGGCTCCCCTCGTTGTGGTTGCACCCAATGAATATGAATAGGTCGATAGCCCTCACATTTCAACAGTCGAAACACCCGCTCATCGGTGCCTAATCCGCTGACAAAGTACACATCCTTAAGCGCTTTCTCAAGTTGATCCGTTGCCTCAGCCTGCCGAACAATTTCCTCTACCACTTGTGCAGGAGTGTGAGCTAGTTCAGCTTTTACCGACTCTAGAACAGCATCAGACTGGATTTCTGTCATCGCGATCGCTCTCTTAAAAAGCCCGTTTCTCTATTGTCAGGTTTTGCCCCAAAAATGCAATCAATCACACAACATAGGGTTGGCAGGTGAGGGCGATCGCTCCCCTTAAAATCCGCAAAATCCGCATAATTACGTTGAGTAAAATTTTTGATCAATAGAGAATTATTTGATAGGTATCCTATCAAATAATTCTTTTTGCATACTTTTTGCATAACTGATGAAATAAACAGCGATAGATGATCACAGGCGTTTTAACGGGAGCCATCCGCTTTTTGTACTGAGCGGATGGCTCCCAAAAAATGTCAATAGCTTGATGTCAATCAATCAGTTGATTTGGAGTGAGGCATGATCAAATGAGACATAAAACCATAAAACCCGCGATCGCCATCGGGATAGCATCGCTTAGCTTCGTCGGCAGTATAGTCTTTCCTGAAATAGTCAAGGCAGACCTGAAGCAGCCCATCGATAGCGTCCGAGAGATCGACTTATCGCTGCCTCTAGCAGATCCGTTATTAGAAGAAAACTCAGATTTAGAACAAGTCACCTCTGTCTCGCAATTAACCGATGTCAAGCCAACGGACTGGGCATTTCAGGCACTGCAATCGTTAGTCGAGCGCTACGGATGCATCGTCGGCTACCCTGACAAAACCTTCCGAGGCAATCGGGCGCTAACCCGCTACGAGTTTGCCGCTGGTTTGAATGCCTGTTTAGACAAAATCCAAGAATTGATTGCTGCGGCTACAGCAGATTTTGTCAAGAAAGAAGATTTGGAAATAGTCAAAAAGTTGCAAGAAGAATTTGCCGCAGAACTGGCAGCCCTCCGAGGACGGGTCGAGGGCTTGGAAGTTCGGACGGCGACCTTAGAAAAGCAACAGTTCTCGACCACAACTAAACTATTTGGTCAGGTCGTGTTTGGCGCGCAGGGGCGAACGGCGAATACAGCCGATCTTTTTCCGAGAGATGGCGTTAAAGATGCACGCGACCCCGGCACCCAAATCAACACCATTTCCAACGTTCAACTCAGTTTATTGACCCAATTTACCCCGCGCAGCATTTTGCTCACCGGGCTTCAGGCAGGCAGTGGCAGCACCCGTCCTTCCTTAACCAACAATATTCAGTTGGGCTTTGAAGGGGATACGGGTAGTTCTGTGTTAGTTAGCGATTTGACTTACCGTCAGCTTATTGGCGATCGCTTTGCTGTGATTGTTGGAGCCGAAGGAGTTAACGCCGTCAACGTTTTTCGGGGTGCCAACCGAGTCGAAAGCGCAGGATTTGGTCCCTTATCCGCTTTTGCTCAACGCAACCCGATTATTAACCTGGGGGCAGGTCGTGCTGGTGTTGGGTTTGACTGGCAAATTGCCTCACGAGTGAGCTTACAAGCACTCTATTCAGCCGGAGGCAACCCCAATTCTCCTGAAGCGAAACAAGGCTTATTTAATGGACGGAATACTGTCGGTGCCCAGTTAACAGTTGCGCCAACGAGAACCCTTGATATTGCTTTAAATTATCTCCATTCCTACTCACCAGGCGGTTTTCTAGGATTTTTGGGCACCGGGGTAGGAGATGACCAAGTTAGCCTAGGCGGTCCCATTCAAACGAATGCGGTTGGAGGAACGATTTCCTGGCGAATCAGTCGCAAATTCACGCTAGGGGGTTGGGCGGGCTATACCAGCACGTCGATTTCAGGGTTTTCCGGCACTGCCGAATCGATTAATTGGATGGCATTCCTGAATTTTCCCGATCTATTTGGCAGGGGAAATTTGGGCGGTATCTATGTGGGGCAACCTCCCCGCATTTTTAATAGCAACCTCCCAGCAGGGGCAAATATACCGGATCTATTCAACGGGGGCATCGGTGCTGCTGGGGGGCAACCTAGTTCAACGACTCATATTGAGGGGTTTTACCTCTTTAGAGTCTCTGACAATATTGCGATTACACCGGGAGTCATTGTGATTCTCAATCCCCGGAATACGTCTACGAGCGACTCGATCGTCATTGGTGCTATCCGAACCACGTTTACGTTTTAGGGCTGCATTGCCTGTCTAAATTACCCCATTCTTAACCCATTGAGGATTATTACTATGCTGAGACGATTGGTTCAATCTGCATTGTTTGTGGGAATTGTTGGAGGTTTAGCGATCGCGCCATCATCCAAGGTGAACGCTCAAATTGCAGTAACAGGTGGCACTATTTCTTTCAAGGGCAGCCAAATTTATGTGCCCGATATTAACTCCAACCTTGGCGCTGTTATCTACAATGGCACGGCAGGAGTTCTCGTCCGCACCTCTGCCATTCCCTCAATCAACAACACCGTGTTGCTCAGAGGCGGTATCTTGCCAACGCTTAACACCTGCCCCTGCTCAGCACCTCAAGTGAGCGATACCGGAACTTGGCTGACGACTCTCACCTTCGTTGGACGCTCATCAGCGGGTGAGCCGACCTTATTTGCCAACATTCCCGCCGAGCTAAATTTCACCGTTACCGGACTCGCTCCCACTGGAATAGAGACAGCGATTGATCGATTTGAATCCTTTCCAGTTTTACTCACTGAAACCGGCGTAGCCGTCAATGCGTCCTCTTTTGGCGGAGTCCAAAGAACGACACCCGTCGTATTTGTTGAGTTTGGTGACATCCCGTCCTCCAGCCTAGTCAATTTTGGGATTGCTTCTGTCACTCCTGGAGTTAACTATCCAGCAGATATTGCGGCGACGATTACGAGCGGCACAATCAGTGCCCCTCTAGCCAACTCTTTCGGTGGAGTCAATTCATCTCCTCCTGGAAGCAGCGCCAGCAATAATGGTAGTAATGGCAGTTTTACAGTAGTTTCTTCAACTTCCGTGGGGGCTTTCAATTCTGTAACCAGTATCTACTCGGTTTATGGTCCTAGCCGTAGTAAGCCTGATTCTTCTAACCAAAATGACGACGCAAAGATAGGAGAATCTGATTCTAATTCAGATGATAAGAATGAATTTAAAGACGATCGCGAGACAATCTTTGTGGATCGCAATACCAAGACTCGCTATGTAGTAGTCGGTTTACCCAGTCGAGTCTTTCCAGGCGTGATTGGCGTAGAAACCGTTAAAATTAAATAAAAGCTGTATTCAGTTGTTCCGCTCAACCGATTCTCTTTGATGTTGAGCGGAATCAACATTTCATGGTCAATTTAACATAGAGGATGCGATAGATCTGAGGTTAAGACCCTGACTGAGTAAAGCTTCTACAACTCAAAACTCAAAACGGTATCAGTTGGCTCCTAGCGATCGATTCGATCTATGCTCTAGCTTGCCTTTGCCTCACCAAAAGGGCATAAGAGGCAACACCGTGTCATGCGACAATGGGTAGAAGCAATCAAGAGGCGATCGCATGAGTTTCATACAGTTAGACCCCCATTAATACTTGCTCAGCAACCTGGTTAACTCCATAGCGAACCAGCGCTTTGCTAACTAAACGCATCAAATGATTTATAGAGTGAAGCAAGTGAAGCAGCCGATGCGATCAAGTTATCTGATTTAGCAACTCAGACACCCTTCTGTATTTTGCTGGCGTCAGTTTTAATTTCAATAAAATTTCGCTGCAATGGCAAACGGCAAACTACTATCTCTGTTGACTAGCATAGGCGTGTGGGCGGTGGGCGGACTGCTCGGAGGGTTGGTTGGCTCTCTAGCTGCGGTGCTGTTGACCGAGTCGATTAAAAGTCTCCTTGCTACGGTTTCGGGATTAAGCACCGTCTGGCTGCTGCTGCTGCCATTGCTTGGCGTGACGCTAGCTGTGCTGATATTGCATGGACTGGACGATGGCAAAGCTGTTCAGGCATTAGTCCCCCGCAGAGTCGCTCTCCCCAAGCGATCGCTTTCTCCACCCACTTGGTACTCCTTCCCCCGCGACGTTGCCCGCGCAGACCTGACCGCCGACGTAGTGGCTACGGCTGGAGCCGAAGAGCGCTTCCCCTGGCATCTGGCACCGGTGCGTGCCCTTGCCATTTTGTCTACGGTCGGGCTGGGTGCGGCGATGGGCACAGAAGCCCCAGCAGCCCATCTGGGTGTTGCGGCGGGATCTTGGCTGGGCAGCATGCATCCAGCGTTACGCCGCTTAGTACAACCTGCTGCGATCGGAGGGGGTGCCGCTGGGGTAGCTGCCCTGATGGGAATCCCGCTAGTGGGCAGTTTCTTCATGCTTGAGCTAAGCCAACGACGAAAGGTGCCGATTACCCTAGAACGGGTCACTGCGGTGTTGGTGGGTGGGCTGGTTGGATGGGGACTCAACATTGCTTTTAGGCTCGATCTGATCCGGCTTGTTGTGCCGAAAGTTCCCCCTAGTGACATTTGGGATGCGGTGGGCGCGGCGCTGTTCATCGGGGCGATCTCGGGTGCTGTTACGTCGTTTTCCGGTGAGGCGATCTACTGGGCGCGGGGCTGGAAGGCTAGACCCGTCATTCGGCTTCTGGTTGGTGCCTTGGCTATGCTAGCTTTCGCGGCAGTGACAGCGGTGGTTGCTTCACCCGCAGCGGCATTTGGTCCGGGAGGAGCAGCTATCATCTGGGCTGAAACCGTTCAAACGACTCCCTATCACCTGCTAGCCGTAGCCTTACTCTGTGCCGCCTCTACTGTTGCGGCTGTCGTGGCAGGTGGCTGTGGCGGAGTATTTGTACCTTTTCTGGCGATCGGCGACCTGAGTGGTCGGGTGTTTGCAGACACTTTCGGGGTGCCGCCGGATCTGGCAGGTGCGGCAGGTGCAGCAGCCGGTATTGCTGGCGGCTATCGACTCCCGTTTACCGCTATGGCAATGGTGCTGGGGATCGGTGGACCACAATCAGCCAAGCTCACTTGCTTTGCCACAGTTTTCGTTGCCACCATTTCTGGATTGATGACTGCAAAGGTTGCCAATAAACTCTCCACTTCTCTGCTTGCCAAGATTCGCCAAATGCGATCGCCAGAGGGCTAAAGCCGCAGACTAAAATTTAGTAAAACCGCTTCACCAGTCAAATTGGCTGGCATCTTTTGGATATCGACGGTGTGTCCAATCCGATAAATTTCAACCCATTGATTCTGGGGATTGATCAGCCAACCTAAGCGAACGCCATTCTCTAAATATTCCTGCATTTTGGCTTGTAGTTCTGTCAGGCTATCGGTTGCACGCAGTTCAATCACAAAATCGGGGGCGATGGGTGGAATTTTGCGTCGCTGCTCCGGAGACAGTGCTTCCCAGCGGTCTTTGCAAATCCAGGCAACATCGGGCGATCGATTTGCTCCATTCGGCAACTTAAAGATTAGCGAAGAACTGAAGACATAGCCTAGTAGGCTGTCAACTTTATTTTGGTGGATAGATGGGAGAGAATAGAGCGGCAGCTACCTCTGAACCAATCATGC
>NZ_JBFPDP010000033.1:0-59291 GCF_040830845.1 Sivoneniella epilithica UHCC 1019 | reverse complement strand
ACGGATGTTAGTCGATCCACATTCCGGGCATTGCATAGGTCATTTACTCAATATCATCCCTTAATTATGCAACGCCGCCTTTCTCTAGCAAGACCAACCGCTGCTGGTAGTAATGCCAATACACCGCAAACGACACGCCCATCTGGGCGATATAGGCGGCGGCTTGTTCTAATGCCAAGGGCAATCCGTCTAATTCCTGCGCTAGGGCGGTGATGGCGGCGAGTTCGGCGGCATCCAGAGCAGGTAGATTGGTGCGATCGCGCAAAAAAGCGATCGACTCTTCTAGAGAGAATTTTGTCACCGCGATCGGGTTTTTAACGCCCAAGCTAGTAAATCGCGGTGCCCGTGACGTGAGCAATACTCGCCCCTGCGGGTTGCGCGGCAACCAGGGTTTCACCGTTTCTGGTTCGTCAGCGTTATCAAAAATTAGCAGCCAGCGATGATTTGTCTCCAACCACCGGAGCGATCGCGCTGCCAATTCTTCCAAGGTGCCATCACCCAAATCGAGAGATCGGGCGAGTTCTGCCAAGTCCGTGACCAGCGCTAATTCCGTGTCTGCCTTAACCCAAAACACCCACTCATAGATGGGAGTATCATAGAAATAACGATAGGCATACTCCACGGCGGTTTGGGTTTTGCCAATCCCGCCCAAGCCGCTGAGTGCTGCTGCTTGATTGAGCGCAGCCCTGCCCGTATCCGTCAGCGCATCGTGCAGGTCTTGCAACAGGTGCGATCGCCCGGTAAAGTGTTGATTCCGTCAATAGGGAATCTGGAACTGTGGGGTGCTTATCTTTGCCCGTTCCCCTCCAGGCGACTCTAGTCAATCTTCAGGCTTGACACCAAAATAAAACTTGTTATCGTCGCCAGCTTGAATCACTTGAGATTTCGGGTCATTTACCTGCAAGCCTTGTCCACCGAAAATTTGCTGCACATTTTTGGCATTCACATCATCGAACTGAACGATCACCTGATGGATTTCTTGAGCGATCGGCTGCACCATGCCTTCATAGAGCTTATCTAAAATGATCTTTGCGATCGGGGTTGCCAACCCCAGGGTAATGACTTCTAGCATAAATTTATGGGTGATGAAAGAAAACTATCTCTGTTTTAGCCTTTCATAGAAAATTCTCCAAGCAGCGATCGCGCTATTCATTCCGGCGAAGCTGACTTTGATAAACCCTTTGAAAGTTAGGTGAGCTACTTGATGGACATTTGCTACTCTGAGAAATAACTCCTAACCCCATGATTCATACACCGCCATGCAGTCCACTAGTTCTCGCCAGCAGCTTCTGAAGGCGATCGCCCAACTGAGCGATCAGCAATTACCCATTGTCTTGAGATTCATTCAAACCCTCCAACCTAATCCCATTGCGGCTCCTGCCCACCCACCCACCGATCCACTAGCCAACTTTATTGGAGCTAACACCCACGGCAATCTTGCTCAAGCGATCGATGAAACCCTCTATGACTAATGCCGTGTTCATTGATACTTGGGGTTGGCTGACTTTGAATGATGAAACGCTCTTTTAATGGAATCTAATTTTCATGAAACGGCTTGCTTGACAGGCGATCGCGCCACTTGCGATTCCAAAATTGCGCCATAAAGTGGACTGGTTTGCATGAGTTCTTCATGGGTGCCTTGTGCCATCAATCGTCCTTTGTCCATTAGAAAAATGCGATCGGCGTTTTGGACGGTGCTGATCCGTTGAGCGACGACAAAGGTAACGCAGGCGCGGCGGCGCATCAGGTCATCCAGTGCCGCTTGGATTTGGGATGCGGTCTGGGCATCCACCGCCGAGGTGCTGTCATCCAAAATCAGAATGCTGTAGTCGGTCAGCAGAGTGCGGGCGATCGCCACTCGCTGTTTTTGTCCGCCCGACAAGCCCACGCCGCGTTCTCCCACAATGGTTTCGTAACCATCGGGCAGGGCGGCGATAAAGTCGTGAATTTGCGCTGTGGTCGCCGCTTCAATCACCTGGTCTAGGGTCGCGTTGGGTTTGGCGTAGGCAATGTTTTCTCGCAGGGTGCCCGAAAACAGCGTCGTTTCTTGAAAGACAATGCCAATATGCGATCGCAGGCTTGCTAAGGTAAAATCTCGCACATCCCGCCCATCAATCCGCACGGCTCCCGTCGTCACATCATAAAAGCGCGGAATTAGGTTCATAATCGTGCTCTTGCCTGAAGCCGTCATGCCCAATACGGCAATTAGTTCCTTGGGTTTCGTCTCAAACGACACCCCTTTGAGCGCTTCGGTCGTGGCTCCCGGATAGCGAAACGAGACATTTTCAAAGGTGATTCTGCCACCACAGGTTTCAAACGGCACGGCACCAGGGCGATCGCGAATTTCCACCTTGGCATCCACCACTTCATAGACTCGTTCCGCTGAAGCCGCCGCCTGGGCGATCGCGGGTGCGGCAAACCCAATCAGCAAAATCGGCTGCAAAATCACCAGCAAATAGGAGTTAAACGCCACCAGTTCGCCGATCGAAAAACTGCCGCCAATCACCTGCGCCCCGCCGTAGCCAAACACCACTAAGGTGACCAAATTGCTCAGCAAAAAAATCAATGGAAATGTATTGTGAATCGCCCGAATGGTTTTCATATTCGCCGTCACCAGCGCGTCATTCAGCGTTGTATAACGTTGCGCTTCGGTAGACTCTCGCACAAACGCTTTCACCACCCGCACCCCCAGCAAGTTTTCCTGCAAAATCGCATTCAGATCGCTCAATTGTTCCTGAACTTGGCGAAACAGCTTGCCATTACGCATCAGAAATCGGGCTAACAGCCAACCCGCCATCGGCACAACCGTTAACGTAATCAACGCTAGCTGCCAGTTCATCACCAGCAAAATTACGGCGATCGTCACCAGCGTTACCACCGAGCTAAGCACCTGAATCAAGCTAGTCCCTAAAAACGTGCGAATCTGCTCAATATCACTGGTGACGCGGGTCAGCAGTTGCGAAGTCTGCGCTTGATCGTGATAGCTAAAACTGAGGGTTTGAATTTTGCTAAAAATCCGGTTTCGCAAATCATAGGCAACCCCTTGAGAAGCCGCTTCTGCCCAAAAGCTCTGCCCAAAGTTGAACACGCCACGGGCGATCGCCGTCACCACCATTGCCCCGGCGCTATACAACACAACTTGCAGATCTTGTTTCTCAATCCCTTGGTCGATCGCCCAGCGAAACAGTTGCGGAGTCACTGCATTCGCCGCCGTCAACAGCAATAGACTCAGCAGCGCACCCAGCGATAGCCAGCGGTACGCCTTCAAACTTTTTAGCACCCGCTGAAGCGACTGCATCGAGGAATCTTGAGTGTCTGATTGCTGCATGGCGATCGCTAAGCCTCACATTCTATAAAGAGAAGCTCTTTTAACTTAGGAGATTTTTGAGCGAAAAGATACCAATGAGCCATGGAGAGTAACGGAGTCGAACCGATGACCTCTGCGGTGCGAGGGTCATGCTGACCCGCTACCGCGAACGCAGCGCTCTACCAGTCTCAAGTCAATGGAGAGTAACGGAGTCGAACCGATGACCTCTGCGGTGCGATCGCAGCGCTCTACCAACTGAGCTAACTCCCCAAGTGGATATTCAGGTTTAGATATAGTATCACTGACCGCTATTATCACTGACAGCTTAGAACAGGGGTTAAGCGGCAATGGAGCGATCGTAGGTTTGGCGAACCCGGTCTAGCTCCAAATCGGAAAGGTAATCTACCGTCCAATTGGCGCAGCGTTGCAGCATATGAAAGGGGTAAGTATTGGCGACACCGACCACCGGAATACCTGCTTTTTTGGCGGCTGTAATTCCGGCGAACGTATCTTCGATCGCTAAGCATTCAGCAGGCGCTAAGTTCAACGCTGGATGCAAGTCATTCAATCGCTTTACTGCCAACAGGTAACTATCGGGTTCTGGCTTACTGGGAATGGGTTCGTCGCCAGAAATAATCACCGGAAACTCATCCGTCAATTCAGCCCGCGCCAATACTGCGGTTACTTCCGATCTCAAGGCTCCCGTCACCATGGCGATTTTGAGTTGTGCCGCGTGGATATTGAACAAAATATCCGCTAACCCGGCATAAATCGGCAGTTTTTCTAAATTGGCGAGTGCTTGTTGATAGGCAGTGGATTTGCGGCTGATTAATCGATCTAGGTTAGCATCCGATAAAACTCTGCCGCGACTGGCAAATAAATCGGTGAGACAAGCGCGATCGCTGCGTCCTAAACAAATTTGGCGCAGTTCTCCGCGTTTGGGGCGCAAATTTTCCTCAATCAACAACTGATCAATCAGCGTGTCGTGGATTGCCTCATCGTTAATGATGACCCCATTAAAATCAAACAGAACGGCTTTCAGCATCTTCAGCAACAGTATTACCCTTCTATGATGCAACCTACCACATCACAAAGGCTCAAAACAAAGGCTCAAATCTTTCATCCCCCCTGCATTGCACTCCGCATTTCTCATATCGAGACGCTGAGCTAACACGCTCAGCACTTATCAGTGAAGTTATAAGATGGCAGGTAAGCTTGAAATTTTGTTGATAACCTCTGTACCAATGCACTGCTAGCTTGCGTCACCGGACGAGGTTAGATCCTGCAAGGGCAGCCTCAACCCTCTTTTGAACTTCCTCATACTCCTTCAAAACGCCAGCCTCCATGCTACTTTTGGCAGTCTCTATGCGAAATTCGAGAGTTTTAGCTCGTTCTTCAAGCGACAGATTCTTTAAGAAATCAACCTTAATTACATTTGACTCAACATTCAACCAAGAAAGCATATATTGGAGCTTCTCGCGAGTCGTTGAGCGAATTTTTGAGTTAGCAAGCTTAATCTTGATAGCTGAAACTACATCTGAGGTTTCATAAAGTCGAAGACCTCTTTTTGCTCTTGAAAAGGATAAGCCTTTAACAATTCGCCTGACCATATAATCAGACAAACCGCGTCCCCTCAAGTCTGACTGGGTAACGATGCGAGGTATGTTGTTCATATGTGTCACTCCCCGCTTGCTGGAGGTAGACCTCTGAGGAGTTCTCCCATTTCTGCTATGATTCTAGCCTGCTCAGCAATTATTTGATTTTGTGTATCAATTAGTTGACTCTTCCTCTCCATTTGATCATTGAAATCATTTTTCAAATTTTCACTTGTCAATGAAAAATCATGTAGTAGATCTATTAAATATTTAATACGCCTCTGATACGAAGCTTCTTGTTGCTCTACATTCTTTGGCTTTGGAATATACCACTCTACATAACAGATAACAACGTCGTACTTCGAGTTAACTGTCCTTCCAGTATCCTTGATCGCTTGCTTTAAGGATGCTTGAGAACGGTTAATCTCTTGAGATACCTCTTTTATCCATTGTGTTTTATTAGACATACTGCTATTCGTTTTCCAATAAAAAATCTTTCAAAAACTGCAAATTCGGTAAATCTCCTACTTGCTCTCCAAGCTGCTTATTGCACAATGGATGAACCAAACTGAGATATTGCTCAGAGGTAACAAAAACGCTTAAAGCCGACCATTTAATTTGTTGTTTTGCTTCTAAATACCGTTGTAAAAGAGCCAATGGAGCCAAGTGGTGAATTTCCGAATGATCAATGGATACACCATCACTTCCCGGAATTCTGAGTAGCCCCTTGCACTTAAAACATTTGCCAGACTGAGCACTAAGGAGTTTTGCTTTGATTTCCCGACCTTCTCTCGTATTTTTGAGCCACCAACAGTAATATTCACGAAAACTTGTAACTCTCCTCGCTTGTGCTTGAAGTGCATCAACCTCTTTTAGAGTTTCTTCCCAAGCTTTACGATCCTGTGCATCGCGTACATTTTGCTGATGTAGCTTTGAAAGTAATTCATCACTGGTCAAGACCGTATATCCTTGGTATCAAATATATCTCACCTCGTCGATCTAAGTTTACCCTAATTAATTTATTGAAAAGTAAGTCTTGATGCCAGAAGCTAGGGCTGACCTATAGATAATCTTCAGGTACTGATCTCAGCGGTAACTCAGCAAGTTAACTACTATTTATACCCACTGCGGTCTTTCGGTTTTAGCACTCTAGACTCGATCGCAAAGGGTGGAATATCCTCTAGTTCCGCATCCACTAAGTTGTACTGCTCACACACCAAGCTAAGACGGCTTCCAGGTGTTTTCACCGGATTCACCGAATGAGTCAAATCCCCTTGAAACCATAGGAGTGTACCGAGTTGTGGTTTAATCTGCCCCACTTGTTGCCGATGGTTTCGCAGCACCAGTTCGCCGCCCTGAAGCTCGTTTGGCACCTGCACATACAGCACACTGACGATCGCCGGCGGATCGATGGTTTTGCAATAAGAGCGCAGCGATCGATCGATATGCGGATCAACGCGGGAACCTTCCTTTAGCAACAGCGGATTCAGGTAGAATGCATTGCAGTTTGGCTCAAGCGCTAGAGCGAGGTAAGCACTAAAAAATGGAAACTGGCGTTCTACTTCGGCAAGCTGCGATCGCTGAAACGCGATCGAAAATCCCTTAGTGTTCACAAAATCGCGGTTGAGATTATTCACTGCAAAGTAAGGACATGCCAAAATTGCGCCCTTTAAATCATTGAGATAATCAGCAGAAAATGCATTCGACTGTTGACGGTAGTAGCTCACTGTCTTAAAGATGGTTTAAAGAATTGATTCGCAATCGCGTCTCCTAAACCATTCTTGCTTATTTGAACTTCACGCTCCAAACTTTGTACCCAAGACGCTCCTACAGCATTTCATTGATTGTCATTTGATTGATGACAATCCCAGAGTGTGCAAGCATGATAAAAACTGGATGAGCATGGTTTTCTGGGTCGTTTTGGGGAATCATCGATCCAGGATCATGATTGACGTAGAGAGGATAGGGGATGAATTTTTGGGATGTTGAAGTGGGCGCAATTTCCTTAAATCCAGAAACCTATCGGCAAGTGGTGCAATCATCGTCTGGCAGAATTATTGCTCTAAGCGTATTGCTGCTATCTGGGTTTTCTGAAGCGATCGCCCAAGGCATTGTGCTATTTGTTAACCGGGTAAAACCGCTGCGTTTTCTGCTCAGCTTGGCGATCGCGTCAATTTTGTTCGTCTTCGGCTTTTTATTTTGGGCAGGAAGCACCTGGATTGTCCTCAACATCTTCTTTGGAACTCGTGTGCCCTTAATCCAACTTCTGATCACTTTGGCTATCTCCTTTGCCCCCAAAGTTTTTAGTATCTTTATTGCCCTGCCCTATTTAGGGGTTCCCATTTCGATCGCCCTTTCCATTTGGAGCTTTCTCGCGTTTTTAGTCGGCATCCAAGCCACACTCGGTTTAGATTTATGGCAAGGATTTGGGTGTGGCATTTTGGGTTGGGCAGTGCTGCAACTATTGCAGCGGACAGTCGGGCGACCCATTACTGGCATCGGCAAATGGATTCGCAATTCCGCCGCAGGGATGTCTCTAGTCACCAATGCCAAAGATTTAGAACGTATCATTGCACAGGGGCGGCGATCGTGAGCAACCGTAAACTTCAGCGCTGGATTGGGCTAGGATTATTTGCCCTACTCCTCACCTTGGCTATAGGATTTAGCACCGTGATTCAGGGCATTTGGCTAGCGATTACCTTAACCCTTACTGGCTTAGTGGCAACCTGGAACTTTTCCTTGCAAATCATATTTATCCTGATCACAACCCTACTGTTTGCAGGATTGCTGATTCCACTAGAAGCCCTAGGCTGGTGGGCAGGCTGGTATGACGATGATTTAGACACCACAAGCTACCCCGGCACTTTAGAAGAGCCAATTCCTGAAAATACTGACATTCGTAAATATGTGGTCTATCTAGATGGAATTTGTCAATCACATTCACAATATCTACCAGAAGTAGAGCTTTTTTTAAATGAGTTAGCCGCTGCCCTCCCCGCTGACATTGCTCTAATTCGCGGTTTGATGCCCTACAGTGTTCTCAATAAGCCACTGACCGAAGACCGCTGGCTATCGTTTCTCTGGCGCAGAGCCGACCACTATCAAATGACTGCTTCCGGTGGCATTTTTGGTCTCTTAATTGGAGTCACGATCAACATTCGCAACACGTTGATTGTGGGTGTGGCCGCCGATCAGCGCTATGGACCCATTTACAACCAGGCAACGGCTCAGATGATTTACGAGAGCCTGATTCATCATGGCTATTGGCGCGGCTGTGGCATACCCATCACGATCTTGGGCTACAGCGGCGGCGGACAAATGGCAGCAGGTGCGGCTCCTTATTTGAAACGGGCACTTGCCGCCCGAATTGATTTGGTATCTTTGGCTGGGGTAATTAGCGGCAATCACAACCTACTCGATGTGGAGCATCTTTATCATATTGTTGGTGATCAAGATATAGTCGAAAAACAAGGTCCTGTTCTATTTCCGCGTCGGTGGAAACTGCTCTTTTTGTCGTACTGGAATCGGGCAAAAGCACGGGGCAAAATTAGCTTTATTTCATTAGGTCCCGTGGGACACAACGCCGCCAATGGTCCCTATGGGGCAGAAGCACGGCTACCCGATGGGCGTACCCACTTGCAACAAACGGTTGAAGTCATTTCTGGCATTCTTCAGGGAACTTCATTGGTAGTCGCGGCGGCTAGGGCGGCAACTCCGAGTAATTATGAGGCATATCAACAAGCCGCTTTTAACCGACCAGAGTTTTACCCTCTCAATCAGACGGTTGATCCTGAACACTATCGGGCGATCGCGCCTTGGATTGGACGGCTGATTTTGCCTACCCCACAAGAACGGTATAGCCTGCGCGGAGTTTGGTTTGAAGTGCATTACGCCCCCGCTGAGTATCAGCACTTAATTGGAACTGTCGTTTCGCTCGGCTGGAGTAATGATGCTGCAACTCAGCGATTTTTGAAAACAGTCACCAAAGCGGTGCATTTTAGCCAAGAAGCCGAAGATAGCCAGCGACAGGGCATTATCCACCCCGATCGCATTAACCATTGGCAGCAGGTTAATCCATTAGAATCTCTGGCAGGCGCAAGACCCAATGATGATGTAATTGTGGCGCTGACTGACTTTGTGGAGGTGCAAGAAGCAGCCGACAGTCAGGCAGAACACCCGGCTTATTTGCTGCGGATTAACCATGAACCCGTGCAAATCGCCGGACGCTATTACGCTTTGGTCAAAATTCTTCAAGTTGCTGAAATTTTACCCCAGCCAGCCACAGCCACATTAACCACCGATCTGCCTTCAGTCGAACCTCTCACCGCCCCCCTAACCCTGCACACGTCTCGGCTGTTTCAGGTTGCTCACTACGATCGCAAAACTTGCCAATTTGACGGCGGTGAAGAAATCATCTGTTTTCCCCAAGTCGTTTTAGCCAGAGCCTATGGTAGCTATCCTTCCACCACTCACGGCATTGAAAAAACGCTGCTGAATGAAACGGGCTGGTATATCTATGGTGCCAAAGATGCCAGCGGGGTGTTTGTGGTGCAGGCGATCGCACCCCGCCCCCTGTTTCGCCTTTCGCCCGATCAAGTTATTGTGGGTAAACAAAATTCTTGGCATTACCTAAAAAAACAAGCATGGCAAGTCAACGGTGAGAAGGGAAAAATTCGATCGGTGATGTTGGTAGGGAACGGGGAACAGGGAATAGGGAATGGGGAACAGGGGGCAGAATTTTCTCATCCTCTCAAGCCCGAAATCGACAACCGGGAACCTGCTTCTCTCCCTCTGCAATTCTGGAACGAAGGCGTTAGGGAAGCTTTCCCGGAGGGAACTCGTGCGCTTATCCTACATGTTTACGGTGGAATTGGCGGCAAAAAGCGGGAACCTGCCGCAAGGACACCGATCTTTTTTGGACATTTCTCCTATGGGATCGCAACGGTGATCCGGGAGCCGTTAGCGGATGAACTAATGTTTGATATTCAGTATTACCAGGTTTATTCCCATAATAGCGATGGCATTGCAGCCGGGAGATTTGCCTGGAATCGGTATATGGGCGATCGCCAAGTAGGGTGGGCGGGCAGTCGCCCCGTTTGCGATGTGCTGCTCAAACTAGAGGCGTTCACTGGCACATTTGATGTGTATGGTAAGCAATACTCTGTCTTAAACGTGCTGCTCTATGAGCTTGAAGTCATGGTTGCTCGATACCGAATTGGCGATGGCACGGGTGGCACCTATGTGGGGCCGGCTCATAACTGCTGTCAGGATTCTAATCAAGCACTCTACGCAGCACTCAAGCGCGTTCGCAATGCGATCGAATCCGATCCCAAATTTGTGGCAGAACTGCAAGATGATCCCGGTGAGGCAGAACGATTTGAGCAACTGGTAAAGCTAACAGAAGGAATTCGGCAAAAACTATTGCCCTTTGGTTCTGCGCGGGCTGACTGGCAAAACAATGACTCAACCTTAGGGATTAGCCCAGAGGAAGACTTCTTTCAAGGAGTATCAGTTGGGCTGCGAAGTTGGCGGACGCTGTTGCCCCGTGTTGCCAGTGAAGCGATCGCCAAACAATTTCTCAACCAAGGTGCCACTCTCTGGGTCTTGCGAACGAACCAAATCGGCGGCAATGATCCCGATATTGAACCGATCGCCCCAACACAATTTGGCTGGTAAACACTCAATCTATGCACTCGCCGCTGGAATTTTGAGATGAACCAAGGCTTTTTACAGCACACTCGGCTTGACACTCACCCAAACTTGATTGCGATCGCCCTTGGTATATCCCACCGCGATCTCCCCCTATCCCCTCAAAATTCAGGGGGCATCTGCAACTTCAGTTCCTCAATTAAAGGTGGTATCTCAAATTGAACTACATTCCAAACAATGTTGAGGTTGGCATCATCATATTCATGAACCAACCGATTTCGCATTCCGTTGATTTCTTGCCATGAAATATTCGGCAGTGCCTGTCGAGTTGCGTCTGAAACTCGTCTTGCGGCTTCGGCAATCACTAATAGCCGTCGAATCACTGAATCTTGAAGTTGCACGTTTGCAACGAACTCATCTTTTGAGCATTGAGCGGTATAGGTCAGGATCAGTTCTGCGGATTGCAGCATATCAAGCAGGAATTGAAGATCCCATTGCATAAATCACCTGGGCAGAGGAAAGGATTTCGTGACGGCGTAAGTAGTTTCGACTGGTTTCAATGCCCTGACGGGTAATCAGATCAATGTTTCGATGGAAAATGATTTTGAGTTCTGCTTCCATCTCATCTAAGGTACGGAAGGTGGGGTGAGCGTCTAGGTGAAATTGCACCATGACATCAATATCGCTGTCGGGGCGGAAGTCGTCACGCAGGACAGAACCGAATAGGGCAAATTCTGTCACTTGCCATTTGTGACAAAACTCAGCAATTTTTTCCATTGGTAGTTCGATCGCTCTAATCCTCATGTCAGTTTCACCCTCAAGACTTCAAGCTATTCATTGATCTAATCTGTTGCTACCGCTTCACTGGTTTCGATCGCCCGTTCTACTCCTGTTTTAGCAATTTCTAGCAGTTGTTTGGACTGCTTCCGCTTTTGGTGAATAGATAGCCTTTAAGAACTGTCCCCATTAAAGACTTGCGCCCTCCACGAACCACGACCGCTTCGTCTGCAATCCTTTCCACAGTAGATATCGACTCAAGTACCTGCCAAATTTACCAGAAATCAGCACTTAACCTCTGGTTGAATCAATAACTACTCGGTTACGTCTTCACCAAGAATTTTGTCCCACGTTGGGAGTGAAGCGATCGCCAAACAATTTCTCGACCAAGGTGCCACCCTCTGGGTATTACGAACCAACCAAATCGGTGGCGACAATCCCGACATCGAACCGATCGCCCCAACCCAGTTTGGCTGGTAAGACGCTTAATCTATACCCTTATCGCTGAAACTTTGAGATAAACCAAAGCTTTTTGCAGCACACTCTGCTCGACGTTTAACCAGACGCGATCGCGGGTTTCCTTGCCCGTAACTCGCGATCGCTACAGACGACCAGTCAGCCAGCAATCGCCTCCTTGCCTTTTTTACGGATAAAGGATAACCTAATCGAAAATTGGCGTTCTCCTAGTTTTGAGGTGATCAGCAAAATGAAATTTGCTGTAGGTGGGCATCCTGCCGGCGCAGGCTAGAAACCTGCACTACGATTTTCACCCTGATTCCAAGCGAACCAAAACTGGCATATCGCTCGTAGTTTTACTGGGTTTATTGCCCAGATCCCTGTGAAATGAAAACTTTAAGATATTTGCATCTCTGCCAGTGGCATCAAGAGGCGGCGGTTCAGGAAGTCAACAGAAAGCCTCTCAGGGCAGTTGCCGCCCTATTAGCGACTCTCCTCGCGATCGCCTCTCAAGCTGCTTTTGCTCAGTCTGCTCAAAATCCTGGGCTGCTCAAGCTAGGCAATCAGGGCGAACCTATTCGGACACTGCAAGTGCAATCCGACAATTTGGGCTTTCCCCTGCAACAAGGACACAGACTGCAACCAACAGGCACGTTTGACCAGAAAACTCAGATTGCTCTACTTCAATTTGAACAATATTTTGGACTAAAGCCCAGTGGAGTTTCTGCTCCCCAAACATCCAAAGTCTTGTGGACACGTCGAGAGATTGCGCTTACAGACCTGCTCACTCAAAAAGACGCAAAGTCTTACCACCGGGGAAGGAAGGCTTTAGTATCCATGGGAGCTACCGCAGTTCCCGCAATTTTACCTCTGCTGCAACACCAAAATGCTTTTGTTCGCATTCGTGCGGTTGCAGTGCTAAGGGAAATCGGACCCCAGGCAAAGGCATCTGTTCCATTTCTAGTTCCGCTCTTAACGGATTACTCAGTAAGTGAGGTGTCAACAAATGATATAAAAGAGAGCGTTTCAGATGAGGTGATTGGAGCGTTGGCAACCATTGACCCGGACGCGAACTT
Source organism: Sivoneniella epilithica UHCC 1019 (assembly GCF_040830845.1). Classification (NCBI taxonomy): domain Bacteria; kingdom Bacillati; phylum Cyanobacteriota; class Cyanophyceae; order Leptolyngbyales; family Leptolyngbyaceae; genus Sivoneniella; species Sivoneniella epilithica. The sequence continues at coordinate 46,431 of NZ_JBFPDP010000033.1, read as the reverse complement.
TGCGATTCCTGCTTTGATTAAGTTATTAAGTAGCCCTATAAAAGACTTTCGTCTAGAGGTGGCACAAACCTTGAGCAAGATTGGTGCTTCGACGGTTCCTGCCCTGCTGCAAGCGCTTAACTCTAAGAACAGCGAGGTTCGTTATGCTGCTGCATTTGCTCTTGGCTACATTGAGCCTGTCAATCCAAGTGTCACAAATAGATTGATGGAAGTTGCCAAGAATGCGAGTGAAACTCTCAAGGTTCGCCAGATGGCAGTATTTTCTTTGGGAATGATGGGGCAAAATGTGCAGTGGTACTACGGTGAAAAGAACCAAAAGGTAGAAAGTACTTGTCCTGGAGAGCAGCCAAATACAAATTCAGAAAAGTGGCTCTACTTTAATCCCTGGTTGAGGCAGTGTCAGAAAATTCAGTGGTACTATGCCAAAGATAATTCAAAAATTAAAGCCAATTGTCCGATTGACCCAAATGCAAAGCCGATGGAGCAATTTGTCTTTAGTCAAGGGACAGAGCAATGTACTTTAGGCTGGAGAGGGGGCGGTGGCAAAGGTTGGGCAACGGCGTTTAAAAGAAGGGGCAAATAGGCTGGTATGAAGCGTCACCAACAAAATCTTTAGACATGGCGTATGATTTCTCCCATCAACGGCTTCGAGGGCGTTCCTTTAAAGGGCAAGATTTAACAGGAGCGGATTTTACGGGGGCTGATGTTCGAGGAGTCAATTTTTCAAACGCCATTCTCATTAGGGCTAACTTCAAACTCATTCAGACCGGACTTAAACCTGTTGGGCTATTGGGTTTAATAATCGGTTTAGGGGCTTTGGCTGGTTTGGCTGGCTTCATCACTGCTTATGCAGGGGCGTTTGCTGGGAGTTGGTTGCCCACTATCGAGTCTTTGTCGGGTCGTATTTTTGCTGGCACTTTCGCGCTTGTTTTATTGGTCATCTTTGCTTTCATCATGATTCGCCGAGGCTTGGGAATCGCTCTTTCAGCCTTTGCGATCGCCGCAATCATCGCTTTAACCATTCTGGCTGCCTTACCAGGGGTTGACAACACCCGAGCAGTCGCAATTCTTCTGGGCATGGTGATTGCGATTAATGTTGCTGGGGTAGGAGTTGGGGCGGTAGCGGTGGCAGTTGCCCAAATTCTATCCAGTAGATTAATCCGGGTCATTGTAGAGCTAGTGGCATTGGCATTTGCGCTACTAGGGGTAAGAGCGGGTACTGAGGAATTGACTGAGCAATGGGAGTTTGTTTCAGCACTTGCAGTCGCTATTCCGGTTGTTGCAGTGTTGATTGGACTAAGTTTTTACGTGGGTTGGAAGGCGATCGCAGGTGACGAACGATATGAGTTGATTCGGAAGATTGCGATCGCAATGTCCTGCTTAGGCGGCACTAGTTTTAGGGGAGCAGACCTCACCGATGCTGATTTCTCCAATGCAATGCTAAAAAATAGCGATTTTCGGGGAGCCAACCTGACTCGCATCAACTGGTTTAATACCAAACGGTTGAATCAGGCGCGGATCGGCAATACTTATCTAGAGCATCCTAAAATTCGGCAACTCTTGATCACCAAGCAGGGACAAGCCCAAAACTTTGATCATCTCGACCTGCGTGGGCTAAATCTTGATGGGGCAAATTTGGCAAATGCCAGTTTGATTGGGGCAAAACTGAGCGAAGCAACCTTACAAGGTGCAGATCTGACTCGCGCCAAACTAGTTCAATCACACCTATATCAAGCGAACCTGACGGAGGCTTGCCTCACCGGAGCCGTGATTGAAAACTGGGGTATTGCAGCCGATACACGATTTGATCGCGTGCGATGCGACTTTGTTTTCATGCAGTTGCCTACAGAGACAGATCCTGATCCCTACCGCAAACCCGACAACCGCAATGAAGTGTTTCAACCCGGCGATTTTGTCGACTTTGTTGCACCGATCGTTAAAACACTGAACCTGTATAAAACCCAGCACATTGATCCACGAGGGATAGGACAGACGTTTAAGTCGCTCGACCTATATCACCATAAGGGCATTGACCCTAAGGCAGCGGCGATCTCGCTCAAACAATTAGCTGAACAGCATCCTGAAGCAGACATCGAAGTGGTGGCATTGGAAGGGAGGGGCGATGACAAAGTGCGAGTACAGGCGAAGGTGGCTGGCATCGCTGATCGGTCTGCCTTAAGCGCCAAATATTTTGAGACCTATCGAGAGCTAGCTTCATTACCTTACGGTGATTTGCAAGCACTGCTAGCGAGCATCGCTGAGAAGGACGAGCGAATTTGTAGCTTGGAGAAGATGGTGACAACAGCGATCGAAAGCAATAAATTCTATGTGGAAACCTATTACGACTTGGGGGATACTGTGACAGAAAACCGATCAATCAACATCAACTCCGGCGGCGGTAACGTCAGTGGCGTAGTGGGAGAACTCAAAGAAGTGCAAGGTGGCGTGAATTTTGGCGCAATTAGCGACAGCAGTAACCATTCTGTTGCGGCAAAGGAAGTTCCGGTAGAACAGCCTAAAAGAGAAACCGTTCTTGCCGCGATCGTGTTTACCGATGTCAGTGATTCTACCCAACGGATGGCGATGAATCAGCAGATGATGATTGCCCTGCTGGAGCGGGACTTTCAGATAATGCATGAGATCTGCGATCGCTACGAAGGGCGAGTCTTAAAATCGATGGGTGATGGACTATTGATGTACTTCAACAGCGTGGTGAAAGCGGTTGCCTGTGGACAAGAGATTCAACGGGCGCTGCTACAAAATGCTGCCAGCTTACCGCCGCAGTTGGTACTGCACCACCGCATTGGCATTCATCTGGGAGAAGTGTATTTTGATGGCGATGATGTTTTGGGCATGGGAGTTAACGTTGCTGCCAGATTGCAAGGCAAAGCCGATCCAGGCGGCATTTGTATCTCCCAAACTGTATACGAAGTAGTCAAGGCTCATTTGCCGCTCGACATCAGCCCAATGGGAACGCAAACCTTGAAAGGAGTCCCAGAAGCGCTACTGGTTTACAAAGTTGCTTTCTGATTCAGCGCTCCAATTCCACTACACTTCAAAATATGCCAGTTGGCTCAATCAAGTTGAAATTGAATTCTTGATCGGGTCGTGCCACTACCTCGATCGCCCCAATCGGTGAACCAACGTCTGGATAGAGTAGTTCTAATCTTTAGAGACGGTAGCATGGACATTTACGATCGCACCCGCTTTGAATCATGAGCAAACAACGATTTGAAGACTTTAAAGAAATTGTCGAACTGGCGCTGAAAAACGAGGCGCCCCGTGATGCCAGATTGATTTTGGTGGGGCGGATTTCCTATGCGCTAGAAGTGGGCGAACTCACATTTACAGAAGCCCATACACTAGAAGATTTGCTGGGGGGGCGGTCAGAATGGCAGGATGCGTATGAAATTGCCTTATCAGGTGCAACGGATCACAGTTTGTATCATCTCCCTGCATAGCGCTCCATATCATCGTTAATGGGGTGAAAAGAGCAATATGCTGAAATAATGGAGCAATTTCAGCAGGTGGTGCGCCCTGAAGCGCGACGGCGATCGCCCCAACCCAATTTGGCTGGTGAGACATTTAATCTTATATCCTTGTCGCTAATCTCAGTTACTCTACTGCCGTTGTATCTCGCTACTGGGTGCAACCGCTGGGGGAGGCGGAACAGGTTCGGGTTCGGGTTGAACCTCAACAGGAGCCGGGGGCGGAATCACCGCAGGAGGCAGTTCTGGCTCTGGAGGCGCGGGTAAATTAGGAGTCGGCGCGATCGCGTTGGGCGTAGGACTTGGTGCCGGAACTTGAGGACTCACTTCTAAAGGTGCCGGAGTTTCAACCGCTGGCGGGGGAAGGGCTTCTGCTTCAACCGCAGGCTGCTCAATCGCCGGAGAGGGAGCTTGATTGCGGTACTCTTGCTCTTTCTGTTGGTTTGGCGCTTCAACCATCGGGGGCGAATAGGAACTAGAAGGAACAATGGGCGCAGCTTCACCGGGCCAATTTTCAAAGGGCGGAAAGGCTTGCTCGGTATGAAAAATCGAGGTGCCTGGTCCCGTGGAGCTTACCATCATTCGTAGGGTTAATCCGGCTCCTAACCCAACAGCCGCCGCGATCGCCGCAGTTGCCAGTAGGGTTTTAGGAAATGTGGATTTCAGGGTCAGCGGCGAAGGAGTCATGCTTGAATTAGGTTGAGGAAATCGTTTGGTTGGCAGGGAAGCAGATTTTGCGGATAAGGGCGGCTGTGACGAAGAGGCTACGACAGCGGCTTGCGGCAGGGTAGATCCGTTAGCAGCATCCAAGACCACATGGGAATTGCGATCGCCCATGCTATTAGGTGCAGGTAACAACGCTAGCCACTCTGCGATTGCTTGAGGGCGATCATTTGCATTTAGCTCTAATCCTTGCAAGATAGCAGATTCTACAGTAGCGGAAAGTTGGGGACATAGCTGACGAGGGGAGGGGAGGGGCGATCGATGGCGTAGGGGAGCCGCCAAGGGCGCGTAGCCAGTGAGCAAAAAGTAGAGCGTGCCTGCTAACGCATAGATATCGGTTGCTGGAGTGTGCGTCAACTCAGCTTGATAGTGTTCGATCGCCACATACTCCTGCACTGGCAACTGCATCTTGTTCGCTGCAATCCCCAACGCCGCTGCATCCAGCAGCCCCACATTCACTAGCACAACAATATTAGACCCAATCGGACGAATCACATTTTTAGGCGTAACATTGCGGTGAAGCAGCCCTTTATCATGCAGTTCCGCCAAGGCTGAACCCACCTGCTGAATATAGTGAACTGCCTGAGATTCTGCCAATGCGCCTTGGGTATGCACCACTTCCAGCATCGGTTGCCCTGGCGTGTAATCTAGAACCGCGATCGCTTCATCCTCTGCTTCAAACGAATCGATCAGGCGCACTAACCCAGGATGTTTACAGTGAGCGAACCGCTGAATCTGCTCCAAAAAACGCTGCTTTAACGGTGTACCGTCTACACCCAAATCAGAGTTAGGCTGCAAAACCTTAAGAAGGACGGGTCGGTTTTGCTGAACTTGCGTTGCTTGAAAGGTTGCGCCCAGGTCAGTTTGCCCCAAAACGCGATTGATCAGATATTTTCCATGATGAAGCGTCGTCCCAATGGTCAGAGGCATGGACAGGGATAGTTAACAAGTTTTTCCATGCTAACCCTTGATTGCGCTTGACTCAATCTTTCCGTCGAAGTCTTTGCCGAATCGCGATCGCCCCAAACATCAGCGCTCCCAAAATAGTGGTAGGTTCTGGAACGGCTGCCGAACTATTTTCTGCTGGAACTTCACCTCCCGGAATGGTCGGCTCAACTGCGATCGGCGGGTCAATCAGCGGTGGATTGGTCACTACTATTGGCGGCGGCGGTAGCGGTGGATCGGGTACGGCTATTGGCGGCGGCGGTGGAGTGGGATCAATAAACCCAATTCGCGGCTGAAAATTAGGACGTTGCAATAGGAAAAATCGGTCAAGTGGGCTGGTATCCGTGAAAATATAGCGGAACACAACACTATCGCCGGGTGCAACAACGCCACCCGAAAAGTTCACATAATCTCGCACATCAATCTCTTCTTCTGAGGTGCTGAAGTGGCTTGAGGTAAATGGTCTGAACTGAGGTAAAAACTGACCAAATGACAAACCATCGGCTTCTGGGCTGGGAGTGCCATACACTTCTTGCAGTTCATGGTCTACAAAAATCCAGGGGGTGCCCGTTAAGTTGATGAGGACTGACTGAAATCCAATTCCCACATAGGAACACCTCCTGCATAGTCTAGAAAAGCCGTCAATGCTCATGTACAGGTTGGTGTCAGGTCCATATACTTCCTGTTCAATGGTGTAAAATCCATCGGGATCAAGTCTGCCATTGACGAGGTTGAAGTTGCCCGAAATTTCCCCAAAGCGCAATCCGCCAATATCTAGGGACACAGCTTGAACCGAGGTAGCAGTGCCGATCGCGCTAGACACGGCGATCGCGGCAAAAAACCGACGGATGACTGAATTCATAGGGGCATTAGGATAGGGGACGGGTGTTAGAGTTCGGGGTTTAGGGTTTGGAGTTCAAAACTCCGCACTCCGCACCGTAGACTCTGCACTTTGCTTAAGACTATAAAGGGTTCAAAAAGTTTCAAATTTTCCTGATCCAATTTATCAAGGTGCGTAGCGTTCTGACTATATTAAAGAACACACCGCTTGAGAAACTATCAAAGCGTGTCTGGATCAATCCCGCGATCGCGTAACCGCATTAGCAAATCTGCCAGTTGTTCGGCTGCTTGGTCAGCCCGTTCCTTAAAGGTTGGGTCATAAATGAACATGGCAAACCGTCCAACCCTTCTAGATTGCATTCTATATCAGGGAGAAGGTAGCAGATTCAGCAGGAGCCTGAATTTAAATATCTAGGTCAGCCAAGTTTAGCTTGGAGCCATAGGTTTCAATAAATTCGCGGCGAGGGGCAACCCGATCGCCCATGAGTACCGTAAAAACGCGATCGGCTTCAACGGCATCTTCAATCTCAATTCGCTTCAGGGTGCGCGTTTCTGGGTTCATCGTTGTATCCCACAGTTGGGTTGGCATCATTTCGCCTAACCCTTTAAACCGCTGAATGTCGTATTTGGCGTTGGCGGGGAAGGCCGCAATCACTTGGTCGCGATCGCGTTCGCTATAGCAGTAATTATGGCTGCGTCCTCGTTCTACTTTGTAAAGCGGCGGACAGGCAATGTAGATATAACCCTGCTCCACCATGGCTCTTTGATAGCGGTAGAAAAAGGTGAGGATCAAGGTACGAATGTGGGCACCATCCACATCTGCATCGGTCATGATCACAATGCGGTGGTAGCGCAACTGCGCTGCATCAAAGTCTTCGCCCTTAATGCCTAAGCCGAGAGCGGTAATGAGTGCCTGAATCTCTGTATTCTTGTAGATCTTGGCATCGTCCGTCTTCTCAATATTGAGGATTTTACCCCTGAGCGGCAAGATTGCCTGAAAACGGCGATCGCGCCCTTGCTTCGCGCTACCGCCCGCAGAATCCCCTTCCACAATGAAGATTTCTGATTCTGAAGGGTCGCGACTGCTGCAATCTGCCAGCTTACCCGGCAAAGTAGACGATTCCAATACCGACTTGCGCCGCACTAGTTCACGGGCTTTACGAGCCGCCTCCGCTGCCTTAAACGCTTCTACAGCCTTTTCAATAATGGCATCTGCCACACCGGGGCGAAATTCTAGATACTCGATCAGCACTTCGCCGACCAACGAATCCACAATACCGCGTACTTCTGTATTGCCTAGCTTCGTTTTAGTTTGCCCCTCAAATTCTGGGTCAGGCACCTTCACGGAGATAACGCCTGTTAAGCCTTCCCGGATATTTTCCCCCGCCAAGTTAGACTCGTTTTCTTTAATCTTGTTGCGTTTACGGGCAAGGGAATTCAGAGTGCGGGTTAAAACCGTTTTCAAGCCTTCTAAATGGGTGCCGCCATCCACGGTACGGATGTTGTTGGCAAAACCCAGTAAGTTGTCATTGTAAGCATCCGCACACCACTGAAGTGCTACTTCTACCTGAACGTTGTTGCGCTCCCCTTGCACGTATACCACTTCGTCGTGAAGCGGCTGCTTTTCACGGTTCATGTAGGTGACATATTCTCGAATGCCACCCTCATAGAAATACACTTCGACGTGCGGCTCAGAGGCTTTGAGTAGGTCTAAACGATTATCGGTGAAGGTAATCCGAACTCCGCCATTCAGGAACGCCAATTCCCGTAGGCGACCTGCCACGGTGACATAATCAAACGCTGTTTCAGTGGTAAAAATGGTGTTGTCGGGCAGAAAGGTGATGGAGGTGCCTGTGCGATCGCCCGCTCCCGGTTCAACTTCCAAAATACCAATCGGAATACCTCTTTCAAAGCGTTGGGTGTGGATGCCTTGATCACGCCATACAGTGACCTCTAACCACTCGGATAGGGCATTAACTACAGAAACACCTACCCCATGAAGACCGCCACTCACCTTATAGCTGCCGCCGCCAAACTTGCCACCCGCTCCTAAAACAGTCAAGACGGTTTCCACAGCAGATTTCCCAGTCCGGGGATGAATTCCTGTGGGAATGCCTCGCCCATCATCCGTTACAGTGACTGAGCCATCCGCGTTGAGCGTCACTTCAATATTTTTGCAATGCCCAGCTAGCGCTTCATCTACAGAGTTATCAACAACCTCGTACACTATATGGTGCAGCCCACGGGGACCCGTACTACCGATATACATCCCTGGACGTTTACGAACGTGTTCAATCCCCTCAAGGACTTGAATTTGCTCCGCACCGTAGTTATCTGCCATGCAATTAGCGCTCCAGCCGAAATAATAGGGTCTAAAACTGCATTTAAGCTTTAGAAGACCAAAACTATCTAAGATTATAGCACAAAAGGCTTATAAGCGCTTTTGGATAGGTTTCCTGAACCGTTTACAGTAGGGTTTGACTATCACTTTAACCGCCTTCCAATATTCAACCTTCGTTTTCATGGAAAATCTGACGGAAAATAATACTTTAGTACCAATTTTGATTGTGATTTGTGGGGCGACGGCAACGGGAAAATCGGGTTTAGCGATCGCGCTGGCAAACCGGATGAATGGTGTCGTTCTTAGTGCTGACTCCCGCCAAGTATATCGAGAATTTAACATTGGCACGGCAAAACCCGCGATCGCCGTGCAGCAAACGGTGCCGCACTATTTAATTGACATCTGCGAACCGACGGAAACGCTAACGTTGGCAGAGTATCAAATGCAGGCACAGCAGGTCATTGAAACTATTCATCGGGGGAAAGGGAACAGAGAACAGGGAACAGGGAACAGGGAACAGGTTCAGATCCCGATTGTGCCGCTGTTAGTAGGTGGAACAGGACTTTATATTCGCTCTATTACGAGAGGACTCAAAATTCCCAAGGTTTCGCCTCAGCCGGAACTGCGATCGCAGCTTCAAACTCTAGGACAACACCAGTGTTACGCCATGCTGCAACGGGTTGATCCGGCGGCGGCTGCCAAAATTCATGCTCATGATCAAGTGCGAACGCTGCGATCGCTGGAAGTGTTTTATGTGACTGGACAACCCATGTCAGCGCAGCAGGGAGAGCAGCCGCCTACTTACCCGATCTTGCAGATTGGGCTAGAGTGCGGCGATCGACCTCAACTAGACAATCGGATTACTCAGCGCACAAACCAGATGATTGCTCAGGGTTTTGTGGCAGAGGTAGAGTCCTTGTGTGAAAAGTATGGGGCTGATCTGCCGTTGCTGAATACATTGGGTTATGCCGAGTTTAAGCAATTCCTCGCGGGTAAGATGTCGCAAAAGGACGCGATCGCCGCTACTATTCTCCACACACGCCAATTTGCCAAACGCCAGCGTACCTGGTTTCGCGCTTATCCAGAAATTGAATGGTTCGATGCCGATGCCTTTGATCTAGAAGCGCAGGTCTGGCAACGAATTCAAGAATTTTTGCAGCAGAACACCCAGAATCTTTATAAAGCTTAAGGGCGAGGTTTGGCTCAGAGAAAAGTTTGAGGACGACCGAGGGTGGTGATGTACAAAACGGCTTCATCGATCGGAATTCCCAGTACTTCATTAACTTGATCGTCAAAAAAGCCAGCAATACCGCTTACTCCCAAACCGAGATGAATCGCTGCCAAGTTGAGGCGTTGCCCTAGCCGTCCGGCATCTAGATGCAAATAGCGATAGACGCGATCGCCGTAGGTAGCAACAGCGGCTTTCAGGTCGGCGGTGTGAAACAGAACAACCGCCGCATCTCGCCCTAAGTCTTGTCCTAAACAAAGAAAATGTAGCTCTTGGCGAAAATTTTTGAAGCGAATTTGGCGAAGTTCTTGGGAGTTCGGCGCGTAGTAATAGCAACCTTCTTCTAAGCCATCCACCGAAGAAACCACCATGAAGGTTTCGACCAAGCTGAGATCAAAACAGTCGGGCGTTCCATCTAACCCTTGCTCACTGTAGTGTTGAGGTTGGTAGGTGAAGTCTAGTAGGTGTTTCAGTTCATCAAAAGTAAGCGGCTCTCCCGTATAGGATCGAGTGGAACGGCGTTTGAGTAGAGTGTTTTCTAGACCTTCTAGGTTGTCTCCCCAGGCGATCTCATCGGTTGCCGTTGGCACTTTCGTACAAAACGGAAAATTGTATTTATCTGTGCGTTGCTTCTCAGTAGGCGACAGTTTCCAGTTGACCTTCATGGTTTCATTCAGGTCAATTTGGGTTGCCTGATGAAAGTAGAACAGGAGTTCACCATCAGCAAGGTTGGGATACTCAGTTTGGGTGCGAGTGGCAGTAATGGTTTTGGCAAGGGGGAGATTTTGGCGAACTTCTAGCAAATCAGCCAAGGGCAGCACGGCGATCGCGCCTTCTTGAGCAGAATCCAAATACAACACCTGATTTACGCCTTCATCCATAAAGCTACCAATCAAATGAGGGCGATAATCATTCATGGCACAGGTTAGATCCAGATTGCCTAACAAATGTCCACTATCGAGACACACACGGCGATAGGCACGATCTTGATACCGCCATTGCGATCGCCCAAAAACCGCCGTGATAATTAACGCTAGCTGAGTGTTTTCTAAAACAGGATGCCAAAAACAAGCGGCTTGGAGCTTCGTCCACAGGTCGTTTTCCCAAAAATGCATGAGGGAATGGGTACGCGCTTGATAGTTGAACAACCCGGCGGGGATTAAAGGAGTCCCCCGCGACACTAGATAGAGTTCCGCCGGGTAAAGCCCACCCGCTGAGGGAGCCGCCCTCAAATAATGAGGTTCGCCAACCGTAGGAACCATACCTGTTAAGCCATAGCTGCAAAACAAAAGCTGAGAAATCCGCTGCCACCACTTGCCTATAGGATCATCGGCAAACTTTTCAGGATTCTCCGTGAGGAATGGCTTGAGATCAAACGAACTGCCAATTTTGTATTCTTTGAACGGAATGGGTTGCTGATTCCAATCCGGTGGTTTACTTTTAGCGTTGATCGTTCTGGGATCGTATTTGGTTCTCTCGTGATAGTGCTGGGCGATCGAGACAGTCGGTTCGGGCATATAGGAATTCGGCATTTGCTCATCTCCTACCCCAATCTTGACACTCTCTTCTAAAAAAGTGCCACTTCCTTAAGGAGAAGTCCCCAAACGCGAAATGGGAGGTTTGGCAACAACTTCGCCCGCTTGCTCTAGCTTCGATCGCCAAAGGGCATATCCAGCAACGCTCAAATGTAAACCATCGGTGGTTAGTTCATCTTTAAGGTAACCCTGGGCATCTGCAAAATCGCTGTGCAAATCTAAATACTCTACGCCTTCATCTTGGGCGACCCGCGCTAGTTTTTCATTAATTGTGCGAATCCAGCGGCTTGAAATCGTGGGCAATCGCTCCACCCACAGGGGATGCTCTTTGGCAGCCGGATCACCTTTGACAGAGGCAAGATACCGCCGACTCGCGCGATCGCCGCCGTGGGGCAAAATCGATTGAATCACAATTCTCGCTTGGGGATGGGCGGCTTTAAGATGGCGCACAATCTCTCGCTGATTGGCAACCAACGTTTCACCCCTCACCCCTCTAATTAAGTCATTAATTCCAATCATGACAAAAATAGTTTGGGGCTTGGTTTGATCCAAAAACTTAACTCGTTTCAGCAGCCCATAGGACGTTTCACCCGAAATGCCTTGATTGAGCCAAGTAGCTCCTGCGGGCAGCAGATTGCTCGGAAACCATAAACTTAAGGAATCCCCCGCTAAAACTTTTAAGTGGGTCGGTGTTTGATCCGCGATCGCGATCGCCTCCCGTTTTAGCAGTTCCACCCATTCGGCATAATTCAACTGCCGTCGCACTCCAAAATCACCATTGGCAGCAGTAGAACTGGCTGATGATACATGGGGCGTTGAGTATGGCGTTGGTTCCTCAACCGTAGAGGCGCGAACTTGAGAAGAACTCCGCACACTATCTCGATGAACACTCAGCAGCACAATTGGGAGTAGCAGCCCACTCACTAAACTTAAGGGAATAGCCCAGGTTGGCACGCTAAAACGTCTAAACACTTACTTCCATCAAACACATTCGATCAGATTGTAAAGGCTATCTTAGCAACGGTTACAAATCAGTTCAAAAACTGTTTGCAGCCACTAAGATAGCCTTTATTTGTGACTAGATTTCAGTGCAAAGAAATTAGTTGAGCAAAAGTTAAAATTTAGAAATCTTAGTGGCAAAGTCCATTTCAGTTATAGTGCCTTCGCCTTCAGCTTCTTCATACTCATGCATCCCTAAGCCTTCGTCTTCCACCTCATCTTTAAAAAGCCTCTATTAAGTCAATCTAATTTTCCAAGCAATAGCTACTCAGTTTTGTCGTTTGGCTTAATAATTTCGGCTGGCAACTCCAGGGCTACCCACACCACCGGATAGGTCAGAGGTAGAACCCGTGCTGTCTTTCACGAACCCTGCATACGCTTCCATACCATGTTCGCTAATGTCTAGACCGATTAGCTCTTCCTCTTCAGTCACTCGGATACCTAAGGTTGACTTCAATACTACCCAGAAGATAGTAGAAACCAGAACCGTAAAGCCGCCAACTGTCATAACACCTACAAATTGATACCAAAGCTGTTCAATTCCACCACCCAAGAGTAGCCCTGCCTTTGGACCTGCTGAATACAATGCACCTGCTACGTCGCTGGGTCCCACTGCAAATAGACCTATCGCTAAAGTTCCCCAGACTCCACACACTAGGTGAACCGAAGTTGCCCCAACCGGGTCATCAATCTTAAGCTTGTCAAAGAACCCTACTGCAAACACGACTAAAATCCCACCAACCGTACCAATTACAGCGGCGGCTGGAATCGTAATAAAGGCGCACCCTGCTGTGACTGCTACTAAACCTGCCAAAACGCCGTTGATGATCATGGACAGATCCGGCTTGCCTAGATAAAGCCATGCCGTGATAGTTGCAGCAATACCACCAAATGCACCCCCTGTGTTGGTCGTAATGGCAATGTGAGAAATTAGCGAACCATCACCCACTGCCATCGTCGAACCAGGGTTAAAGCCAAACCAGCCCAACCACAAAATTAGAGCGCCTAATGTGGCAATGCTCATGTTGTGTGCAGGCAGTGCGTTTGAGTGACCGTCTGTTCCATATTTGCCCAAACGAGGACCAAGGATCGCGGCACCCATTAGGGCAGCCCATCCGCCCATTGAGTGAACCACGGTTGAACCGGCAAAATCCCAGAAGCCCAACGTTGCTAGCCAGCCGCCGCCCCAAATCCAATGACCTGTTATGGGATAAGCAATGCCAACTAATAACACGCTAAAAATTAAAAAGCTCACAAACTTGATGCGTTCTGCTACGGCTCCAGATACGATCGTGGCGGCAGTTCCGGCAAAGACAAGCTGAAAGAAAAATTTTGCCAGCAGGGGCACCCCTGTCCAACTGATCGCACTAAAGATTCCTTGATAAGCGTCTCCTGTGGCTGGGCTATTGTCCGCACCTGTTAAGAACAAGCCGCCACTACCGATGAAACCACCGCTAGTAGTGCTGAACATTAACCCAAATCCGATCGCCCAGAATGCGATCGTGGCAAGGGAGAACACAATCAGGTTTTTAGCGAGAACATTCACAGCATTCTTCTGACGACAGAAGCCAGTTTCTAACATGCAAAAACCAGCGTTCATGAAGAAGACCAACATGCCAGCCACCAGCACCCACATGGTGTCGAGACCCACTTTTAGGGTTTCAGTGGTTCTTGCGACATCTGCCAACGTAGGCGCACCTTGGGCAAACGCTTCATATCCCCAAATCAATACAATGATCAGAGCCAGCGGAATACAGGCTTGAGCGCTGGGGGATAGCTTTCTAGAGTACCAATCGAGCGATCGCCATTGGTTCGTTTGGATTGGTGCTAAACGCTGCTTCCTCCGGGCTGAAGGCTTAAACGGAATTTTCATGGTCATTAGTAGGAATTCCTCACTGGATTAATGAGCGACACTTTGATGAACGGCATCCTAGTTACAAGCCTAATTACTTAGGAAGGTGAGCAAACTGAGCAATCAGCGGAACCCTGAGCGATCGCAAGACTTCAAAAAGTTTGAAGCGAACATTCAGATGCTTAACGCATAGATTGATAGATGTCATCACACCTTTTAAGGATGTCTAAAGAAAAAAACAAAATAACCCTTAATGAATTCCATCTTTTCCGACCTGGTTATTCTGTAATCTTTTATACAAAACTCATTCTCTTTCTTGAACGCTAAAAAAATGACACCCTTATAAACTACATAACTGCTAGGCATTGGGCGACCTGTTATTTTCTCTTGCTAAGTATTTATACATAATTGAATACACTCCCTGTAGTCTCTCTTACTAAGGGGGACAGTGATAGCCGGGGGTTGTACGGAGCAATTTTTATGCCCAAGTACCTAGTCGATGATAACCTTGCCGATGTATGAAAAAGCTTCAAATAACACTCTGTAAAATCCGTTCCAGTGATTTTCTAGGCTAGTAAGATTTCAAGACAATCACCGCTGATAAGGACTTAGACCAAAAAAGACGTAATCTATTCGCGAAAAAACGTCAAAAAAACTGACAAAGCTATCGTTATAGAGTAGATATGTCTAGGGAACTTATGAAGCTTGGTGAACTATGGGCAGCGTGGATAAGTTTTTTATCAAATTCAATCGAATGAGTCCTTTGATTTCTTTTAAACAAAGATCGCGACTGGCGATCGCTGTGATTACGCCGCTCCTATTTTGTGCAATTGAGCGATCGCACCCTGCCTCAGCAGCCCTAACTATTGCTCAATCCTTGGATGCCAATGGCACCCCTGAACAATCTGCCGTTGGAGAACCGCTGGCACCTGTCAAAAATCCCGACTGCCCACCAACCCAAGTGACTCAAACCACCAATGGGTTGATTCAACTCATTAGCAACATTTCTCAAACCGCCAATTGGGTTGAACAGCCAGCTTTTGGGATGGGCGCGATCGTCGGTCAGATTGCCCCTCAAGTTATGGCATATCTCAGTCCTAGCCCTTTTCCCGAAATCAATTCTTTGGCACGGGAAGCCAAAGTCCCCGTCATGATGTATCACGACATCCTGCCGGAAAAACTGGTGTTTTTTGATGTCACACCCCAAGAGTTTGAGCAGCACCTACAGCTAATCAAACAAAAAGGGCTAACTCCCATCAGCATGGATCAGCTTGTGGTGCATCTCCGCACCGGCAGCCCATTACCAGCCAAACCGATTTTGCTCAGCTTCGATGATGGCTACAAAGGGCATTATGACTATGTATATCCCCTTTTAAAGAAATATAACTACCCCGCACTTTTTTCGATCTATACCGTTAAAGTTGGCAAACAAATGGGACGCTCTAGCCTTAACTGGGAGCAACTGCGGGAAATGGTGAAAGATCCCCTCATCACGATCGCCTCTCACAGCGTCAACCACACTGTGATGGAGGGGCTAACTCCGGCTCAACTGCTGCTCGAAACCCAGGAATCTAAACGCATTCTAGAAGCAGAGCTAGGCAGATCCATTCGCTACTTCACCTATCCAGAAGGCAAATTTGACAAAGCCGCCCTAGAGTCTGTGCAAGCAGCAGGATATACCGCAGCTCTAACAATGAACGATGCCGATGAGCAACTGGCAGGTCAATCACAAAGCCTATTGGCGATCGGGCGAATTGGGCAATCTCGTATTCAAGAAATGGTTGATATTGCATGGGGCGGCTCCCCCATGCCATCGATTAGCACAGGATTCAACTTCACCTCTCCCGTACAACGATTCGATCGAACCATTAATCAAACCCCATTTATTTTTATTGCAGGCGGCAAGCCAGTCACGATTCACTACAATACCCGTGGGCAAATCCCTCAAATCATCGCCAATACTCCTGTAATTGCCGCCGTGGATGGCACCTTCTTCTCATTAGAAATGCTTGAATCAAACGAGATGCTAGGTCCAATTTATAGCCAAAGCCATGGTCAATTTATTCCCGGCAAGCGTGGTGAAATTCCGTTTTTAGAAAATCGGCCCCTCGTTTTAATCGGCACAGAAGCAGTCCAATTTATTCCTTTTAACTTCAAAAAGCACAATACATTAGCAGCTATCCAAGCCGAGATGCCCACCGTAACTGACGCATTTGTTGCCGCTGGCTGGCTAGTTGAAAATGGGAAACCTCAGCCGATAGAACGGTTTGGTCGGCTATATAGCGTCAATGAATTGAGGCATCGTGCGTTTTGGGGCATCAACCAACAAGGACAACCTCAAATTGGCGTTTCTACCGAACCCATCGGCTCTGTAGATTTGGGCATAGCGCTTGTTAAAGTAGGATTTCGAGATGCCGTCATGCTAGATTCAGGTGCCAGCACCTCTTTAGCATTTAAAGGCGAGTCCCTCGTAGCCTATGAACCCCGTGCCGTACCTCACGTCGTCGGTTTAATTCCGCCCCCAGGCGACTTAGGCACCTGCCCCGTCGTAACATCCTCCATCTCCCCCTAAAAATTTCTTATAACTTTATAAAGTTATAAAATTAGCAGTTTTGTTAGTGTTGCTTTTTGACTCTTCAGCGATCCTTAACCCCCATGCTATTATTAAAGACTGCTGACTTTGTGTAAACTCAAAACTCGGACGACCCATGGCTCTGCTGCAACAGCAAAAACAAGAAATTATTTCCTCCTATCAAGTTCACGAAACTGACACAGGTTCTGCTGATGTACAGGTAGCAATGCTAACTGAACGAATTAACCGCCTCAGTGGACATCTGAAAACCAACAAAAAAGACCACTCTTCTCGTAGGGGTCTATTAAAGATGATTGGTCAAAGAAAGAGCTTGCTTGCCTACATTCAAGCTGGCGATAATGCCCGCTACCGTGCATTGATCACTAAACTGGGCATTCGCGGCTAATTCAGGAAAAGCGAGTATGTCATCAAAATCTTGGAAGACATCGAACAATAAAAATAAACCTGAAGAACTTGCGGGGCTGCATCAGGAAACCAATCTTGCAAGTTCTCCGCGTTTACCATTTGAGCCACTACAAAACCGTAGAAAGGCTCGTCAAAGTGGTTCGCAAGATCCAAAATCTGAATCTACCGCGAATTCTAATAAAAAAACTTCTTTAGAGAAAGCAAAAGTGAAAAAACAGGGTGGACAAACTACAGTGTCTTCCCCTGCCAATCCGTCCTCTATTCCTGAAGTCGTTAGTAGACGGATGGTTAGGCGAATTGCGCTTTTTTCTGGTATTCCATCTAGTCTTGGAATGTTGACATTTGTGATTAGTTACGTTGTTGTGAGCCAGCACTACTTTAAACTTCCCTCTGTGGTGGTTTTGCTAGTAAGTCTAGGCTTCTTTGGATTGGGCGTTTTAGGTCTTAGCTATGGTGCCCTTTCTGCTTCTTGGGATGAAGATCGGGTCGGAAATTGGTTTGGCTGGGGCGAATTTAGAACCAATTTTGGACGGACGATCGCATCTTGGCGGGAAGCGCGGCAGAAAGCATCATAACTCCTCTCATCAAAGATTGTGCTTTGCACATCATTCACACCGTACCTAAGGATAAAAACCCATGATTGTGGTCATGAAAACTGGTTCTCCAGAAGTCGAAGTTAACCGCTTGACTGAAGAATTCTCAAGTTGGGGACTTAGCCCAGAAAAAATTGTTGGCAGTCACAAGGTTGTCATTGGGCTAGTGGGTGAAACAGTCGATTTGGACCCCCGACAAATTCAGGAGGCAAGCCCTTGGATTGAGGAAGTCTTGCGAGTCGAGAAGCCCTATAAACGTGCTAGCCGGGAGTATCGGCAAGGTGATCCGAGTGAAGTCACTGTTTCTACGCCGAATGGAGCCATTACGTTTGGGGAACAGCATCCTCTTGTCGTGGTGGCGGGTCCTTGTTCGGTTGAGAATGAAGAAATGATTGTGGAAACGGCACGGCGCGTAAAAGCAGCAGGCGCCCAGTTTCTTCGAGGTGGAGCTTACAAGCCAAGAACGTCTCCTTATGCGTTTCAAGGACATGGAGAAAGCGCTTTAGGGCTGCTGGCGAAGGCGCGAGAAGTGACTGGATTAGGTATTATTACTGAATTGATGGATGCAGCAGACCTAGAGCCTTTGGCAGAGATCGCTGATATCATCCAAATTGGTGCCCGTAACATGCAAAACTTTTCTTTGTTAAAAAAGGTGGGCGCGCAAGGAAAACCCATTTTGCTAAAGCGTGGCATGGCGGCAACGATTGAAGATTGGTTGATGGCGGCAGAATATATTCTGGCAGCAGGCAATTCTAATGTGATTCTCTGTGAGCGCGGGATTCGCACTTTCGATAGCAAGTACACTCGTAATACCTTGGATTTATCTTGTATTCCGGTATTGCGATCGCTCACCCATTTGCCCATCATGATTGATCCTAGCCATGGCACCGGGAAGTGGGAATATGTGCCTTCTATGGCAGCCGCTTCTATTGCTGCTGGAACGGACTCCTTAATGATTGAAGTTCACCCCGATCCTAAGAAAGCGATGTCGGATGGTCCGCAATCTTTGACTCCAGAGCGGTTTGACCAATTGATGCGAGAACTTTCAGTGGTCGGTAAGGCGATGGGTCGCTGGATTGAGCAGCCTGCATTAGCGGCAGTCTAGGCAGCAAGCTAAAATTTGATACCATTTTGAGTAGGGGTATTCGCAAAATGCCCCTATTTTTGTGGCTAATAATTCATGGCATAAAATTTCTAACTGAAATTTATACGAGTAGAGATTGAGCATGATTGATCTGCCTGGATTTACAATTCGTCGTGCAGAAGAGCGCGATCGCGCCCAATTTATCAACTTGGCGCGGTTAGCGTTTGTGCCAACGAGATCGCAAGCTGATGTGGAAAAAGAGATGGAGGACGAGCTACTCAATCCACCGGGCGGACAGGGTTGGGTATTAGCAGATCAGGCTGGTCATTTAGCAGGACGCTATCGCCATCTAGAGCTAGCCTTGTTCTTTCAAGGAGTAGAATTCCCGATGGCGGGAGTTGCAGGCGTTGCCGTTGCCCCAGAGCGACGAGGGCAAAAAATTGCTCAGGGCATGATTGAACACGCCCTGAAACTATTTCACGAGCAGCAGATTCCCTTATCGATGCTGTATCCATTTCAGCACGGCTTTTATCGCAAGTTGGGTTGGGCGTGGGTGGGAGAAACGCGCCAGTATCAAGTTTCTGTTCGTCACCTGCCGCTCTATCCTGAACGGGTGCAGGTCGTTCCCTATCAAGATGACCTGGAAACTGCTATCAAAACCGTTTACCTTAAAGCTGCACAGCAACACAATGGCTGGTTACAACGAGAACCCAATCGCTGGAAAGGTTTCTTTAAACCGGAGGGCGGACGAGAAATCTATGGTTACGCTGAAACGGGACCGCTGCTGGGCTATATAGTAATCGAGTTTACCCATTTAGAACCCACCAAAACTCAATGGGCGATCGCGGTGCAAGAGTGGGTGGCGCTGACTCCTGCCGCCTATCGCGGACTAATTGGTTTTTTGGCATCCTTACGAGATCAAGTTACTACAATTGTTTGGAACACCGACCCACAAGACCCTTTTCCCCATTTGCTGAGCGAACAACGGTGCGATCCAGCATTACCTCCACAACCCTTTGAATTTGGTTTCACCCGTCGATTTGGAGTAACCGGCGGGGGATTTATGTGGCGGTTGGTGGATGTAGGAAAAGCCTTAGAACTGCGCCCAATCAATCCTGGAGAGCCGTTTGCGATCGCTTTTCATATTATCGATCCAATACTGGGCAATCAGCAGTTTTCTGTAGAATTTGCCGATCAGAAAATGTACTGTACTCAAAAATCCGCTCCTGCCAGTATTATGGTGTCTATTGAACACTTAACTCAGCTATTTTGTGGAATGCGATCTGCTGTAGAACTGCACTGGTTAGGGGCAATAGACATTGAGGGCGACTCTACTTTGCTATCAAAACTGGATGCCGCTTGGCAGGCAAAATCACCCTTCTGCTGGGACTTTTTCTAACGTTTAAGCTTCTTCTGATACTTCATCGAACTTGAGAGATTGCAACTCGTGCAGTTGATGTTCCATACTCTTGAGCGATCGCATCAAATCCGGTAGCGTGTTTAAGTTTTCAGGTAATAAGATTGCCTGCCTATGGCTATGCACATATAGCTCATTAATCTTGCCCTGCAATTGATGAGACAGACTCATAGCTTCCTGCCCCATGCTGACCAACTGTTGCTGTTTATAGAACTTGAGTGCTGCTCCTCGTAATACTTGCAGCGTTGCCTCTTCACCATGTTTGCCCGGAATCAATCGTAAGCGCAATAACAGCCGCTGGTTTTGATAAAGTCGTTCAACTTCTACCTGTCTAGTTTTTTGAACCACATCCATCGAGGACTCAGTTAACACTTTTAGCTCATGAATGACACCCTCAAATTTACTCACCTCTAAACCGTTCAAGATTGCCTGCACTGCCCCATTTTGGCTCCACAAAATTCTTCCCTGCTGAGATTGCCGCTCTAAATAAAGTCGCCCAATTCCCCAATCCAAGATTCGAGCAAGCAATTCTTGAAGCAATTCTTTTGGAGCAAGTGCTGCTAATACTTCCGGGGGGGCAGATAAATGAGCCGGATAGATCTCCAATCGAGGTAAGGTTTGGGTCGATAGGGGCGTAAAGTTCTTTTGAACCGATGTTTCAGTCACTTCAACCCCGACTTGCGTAGTATCGACAGTTGTTTGAGTTGCCAAATTAGTTGCGATCGCCAAGGGCGGTAAGGTCGTCGGGCTATCTACCACCAACGTTGGATATTCATAAGCTGCTTTAGCAGAGGCTTCCTGAGAGACAGAAGGCTCTTCGCTCTCCAAGGTCCTCTCTTCTGTAAACCGCTTGACCGATTGCTCAGCTAGTTTTTTGGCGATGCGTCTAGCCACGGGCTGAGGAGCAACATTGACCGCCTTTTTTTGAGTGTCTGCATAGTTGAGATAGGCGGATAGTGCTGCATAATGAACGTCGGAAGCGATCAGTTGAGGCACTAAAGAGCAATTCATATACGCTAGAATCCGACGCACGTAGTCGAGCGCAGTCGTATCGTCAGTATCGACCATACCTAGGGTTAACCGACTTCCTTCGAGAGCAAGCGGCAAAATTTGATGATATAAGCAGGCTTCAAAGGGCAGAATGCTATCGATTAAGCGAAAGGCTTGCTCGGTATTGACTTGAGACATCCAATCTGTTTTGAGCCTAGCGGTATCGCTTTGCCTATCGTTTAAGGACTTTTGAGGGTCTAATGGATTGCCATTTGAAGACACCATAGGAAATCAATACAGCGGGTGAATCTTAGTGACACTATGCTAATCTGTCGCTGAACTTTAGCAAATTATAAAGTCAAAAATCTGACCTGGTTTTTGATGTAAGCTTTTCATCAAAAATTATAAATTCATATCATACAGGTTTGCGAAGTGGATCAGTAGGGAGATGCTGGCAAGTCAAACATTCCTGATTTAATTTAAGATGCACTCTTATCTAAGATTAACCCGCGTTGCTGAATCGAAACATGAAATTCGTAGGGGCAATCCCTTGGGATTGCCCTTCATCTAGTGAGGGTAGGCACAAGGCGCTACCCCTATAGCGGAAATCATGTTTGCATTCAGCAATGCCAAGATTAACCTGCTACTACTGATGTTTTATCTATCTTTGACTAAATTTTAGCGATCGCACTCTAAACGTCAACGCCTAACCTTTTTAAGCAGCCAGCTCTTTTGCGATCGCATCCATCAGTTCTGCTGAACCGGGAGCCACAGCGCTTTTATAGCGACCTACTACTTCACCCTTTTTATTCACCAAAAACTTTTCAAAGTTCCACGCCACATCGCCAGCCGGGGCGGTTTGGGTCAACCGGGCATAAAGCGGATGCTGGTCAGCACCTTTAGCATGAACCTTATCAAACAGCGGAAAAGTTACGCCATAACGGGTTTCGCAGAATTGGGCAATTTTATCGGTGCTGTCTGGTTCTTGCGCGCCGTAGTCATTGCAAGGAAACCCCAAAACCTCAAAGCCTTGAGCGTGATACTTTTGATAGAGCGCTTCCAACCCTGTGTATTGAGGCGTGTAGCCGCAGTATGACGCTAAATTAACGATTAGCAGCACCTTACCTGCATAGTCTCCTAAAGATTGCTCGGTGCCTGTGATGGTCTTAACCGAAATATCTGCGATCGCGTTGCTCATGTTAATTCCTAAAAATGCGTTCCCATCAATATCCTAGCGGTTTTTAGGCAACTACTTGCCCTTAGGAAGCAGTTTCAGTAAGCCATTCCACAGCAGGCGAACCAATGTCTCAACCCATAAAAAACAGAAATCTAGTAGACGCATGATTCGTTCTAGCAAACTTAGCTCGTAGCCCATCAGCGTTGCTTCAGTATCAATGATTTCTGAAAGGGGGGTATCTAGATTAGCCGCTAGGTCTGGCGATCGCTCTCTTTTGAGGATTGACTGATCTGGTTTTTCAGACATCACCGGAGTCGTTTTAGGGGTCGCCTTAGTGGACGTTACGGGTAAAGTTTTGCGCTCAGAAATCGTCAGTTCAGTCTTCACCGATCGCTCAGGACGAGGGATGGTGGGAGCTAGGGCAGCCGTAACGCGATTGCGGATTTGAGTGAAATTAAGGTGGGTAAAATTAATTTTAGGGAGCAGTGGTGCTGTCAAGGCTGAACTATCTACCAAGTCAGCCTCCTTAAATAGATTGGTGGCGATCGCCACAGCCCCCTGCTGCATCCATGCCATTAACTGATAAAACGGGCGCACGCCGGGAAAAACTGGGCTGTTGGCAGAGGGCGATCGCACGAGATCACCCTGAGCTTCACTCTGGCGCAACCGCAAAAAGCGGCGATAGTGGGCAACTTCCCAGACAATCCGCTGCTGCAAAACCATTTGTTGGGCAGCATCTAAAATATCCAGAATTGTATTGCGATTGGTCACTAGCACCAGCGATCTCGTCTCTAACTGGGTTGCGACTCCCCGAATAAAAATAGAAGCTGGGGCAGATAGAGCCGTGGAGGCAACAGGCAATGGCGGCAAGCGGCTAAAATCAATCGCTGTCCCATAGTCGCGCACTGCCAACATTGACTGCTGTATCGGAGTATCCACAGACACGGTAGATGTAGCAGTCAAAGAACGAGTCGTTGTGGGGCGAAACCGAGCCAGTAATCGAGATCGCGCCCCTTGCATTGCTTCAATCACTTGTTTGGGCAAACTTTTAGGACGCTGGGATCGCGCATAGTCTGCTACTTCCCAACTAATCCGCTGCGCCAGTCCATACTGTTGATAGGGATTTAATACATCCAATATTTGATTGGATTGAGTGACTAATACTAAAGTTTGGGTTTCCACTAAGCAGGCGATCGCCCGTATCCGCATCTTTTGTGGCTCTAGCCCAATCGGTAACCGTTCTGATAAAGCAAAGCGATCGACCACTTGAAGCACATTGTGTAATACAGTTTCTGCGGTGAACAGCAATGGCTCTGATTGCAGCGGAATCTCAATTTCAACAAGATTTTCAGTAGCTAGTAGGCTTGATGAATCCTGCTGGAGCGGCTTTCCTAGGGTTTTGCCCAGCGATTCCTGTAGGGATTGTTTCACGAATCGCGCCGATTGAAACAGGGCATATGCCGGATAGATCAAAATTTGGGCGCTCCAACTGGCAGCGACTTGCACCTGACGCACGGTTTGCTGACGGCGATCGAGCCAATGGCGCGTTTGGCGCAACAACTTCCGAAAAACCTGACTTTGGTATGGATCAGATGGCATGACAGGTGTGGCGTTCGTGAAACATTAGCGACGCTTTCCACAGGACTCTCTACGGGAATCGTCCAATTCCCAACTGGTAGCGGTTTAGAGGGTTCGTGGAGATGAGGCAACCCAACCAACCTTCTTTCATAGTAAAACCTAACGCAATTTTTTGTGGCAAGCTTTCGTAGCGATCGCCAAACTCAACACCGTATACTAGATGAGTTTACCCGGACTAGATAAACTCTTGGGCGTTGACCTGCGTAGCTACGTTTATATTGATCGGCTGCAAGCACAGCACGCCGCTTACCTAGGAACCGTTTCGATTGGGTTTCTTCCCCTTCCGGGCGATGCTTCCCTTTGGATTGAAATTTCTCCTGGCATTGAAATCAACCGGATTACTGATGTGGCGCTGAAATCGGCGGTCGTGCGTCCCGGCGTACTCATGGTAGAACGTCTCTATGGTCTATTAGAGCTACATTCCACGAATCAAGGTGAACTTCAAGCCGCTGGCAAAGCCATTTTGGATACCTTGGAAGTGCGTCGCCAAGATTGCCTGAAACCCCGCGTTCTCTCTAGCCAAATCATTCGTAATATCGACCCGCACCACGCTCAACTGATCAACCGCACCCGCCGGGGACAAATGATTATGTCTGGGCAGACGCTCTATGTGTTTGAAGTGGAACCCGCAGCTTGGGCAGCATTGGCAGCCAACGAAGCCGAAAAAGCCGCGCTGATCAACATTTTGCAAGTGTCGGCGGTCGGTAGCTTTGGGCGTTTGTATTTAGGAGGTGAGGAACGCGATATTTTAGCGGCTTCTCATGCGGTGCTGTCGGCGATCGAAAGTGTGGCAGGGCGATCGCCCAACGCAGAACGATTGGAATAAACTGGCTCCATCCAGTGCGAAAATAAACGAAGAAGCAAGGGCGCTTTCCGATGGATAAAGGGCAAAAAGCGGATGGCGGACATTAGATATTTAACTCAGTTAAAGCAACAGTTAAGAAAATCCTTGCATCGCAATGGATCGCATCTTAGTGAGGATGCAGGAACCTATAGTGGCACCGAATGGGGGCGATCGCTTGATTTCCCCAGAGTTGATCTCAGCCATGCCGAATTGATAGATGCAAATTTGAGCCACGCTAATTTTAGCTATGCCAACCTCAGCCATGCCAACCTGATTGGAGCTAACTTGACCCAAGCAAACTTGCGCGGAGCCGATCTCAGCCACGCCAACCTAATTGGCACCGAACTACACCAAGCCGACCTGCGTGAAGCTGATTTAACCGGGGCGCATTTGCAACGCACCGATCTAAGCCATGCTTTGCTCTTAGGTGCTGAGTTAGGAAACGCCGACATGAGTAGTGCAAATTTGCATGAAGCAGAACTGAGCCAAATTCATTTTTACCAAGCTATTCTGCGGTGGGCTAATCTCACCCAAGCTCATTTGTGTGGCGCTTACTTATTTGGGGCAGATCTGAGCAGTGCAAATTTGGCAGGGGCAGATCTGCGATGGGCAAATCTGCGGAAGGTAAACTTAGCAGATGCAAACCTGAAAGGGGCAATTTTGCAGGGGGCAAATCTGAGTGGTGCCTGCTTACTTCGTGCCAACTTGGAAGGAGCCAACTTGCAGCAGGCAATTTTTACCCATGCCGTTCTTACCCATGCCAATTTGCATTGGGCAAATGTAGAAAATTGCTACTTTCATCCAGCGGCAGTGCAAGGAGTAATTTGGGGCGATCGCCCTCCTTTACACTAAGCACCATCTTTTGATTCATTTGCTATAAGGCAGTTACCACTCGAACCAGTTCACTCGATAAATCTATATCGGTTAAATCCCGCCTTCTAAACAGCACCCCTGCCAAAAAGTAAGTATTGCCAGAATAGAACGCTTGATGATTTTTGCGGAGCGCTGCAATGTGGTTTTTGACCTTCGGCTCAGAACTGTAGTAGCCAAATTGCAGTGGGGTCACCATAAAATCTTCAACACTATAACCATGCTTTAACCCCTGCTCGATCGTGCCCACTGGATTAGAATAGCCAGACACCAACACCATGACGTTGGGATAGTTGAGTGTGAGTAAAGAATTGGTAATGGTGGCACCATCGAAGCCCCCATACAGCAAGGGCATATAAATATCCTTGTCGGGTGCTGGTAAATAGGGAGGATTGGCAATTAAATATTGAGCCGTCGGTCTAGGAGTCTCAAAAAATGATCCGTTGTGAATGAAGTATTGATGATCGAGTTCATAGGCTTCAATTCTAGACTGAGCCACTTGGCAGGCTGAGGGATTCAGGTCATAGCCATGAACTTTACCCACAAAGCTCGTTCTGATTAACGAATTAATTACCGGGGTGCCGTCCCCACAGCCAAACTCAATAATTGTATCGGTATCATTGCAGTGATTAAAGACAAGTCGTTCTAAACAATGGGAATAAAAATGGGATTCTTCAGGACAGAAAAAGACTTCTTTTTCAGAAACCGATTTCTTTGTGGAGTGAGATCGCAGCAAAATTCCAGTCAAGGTGATACCCTCACTTTGCGTATAGTGTGTTGATAGAGAAATGAAGGGTGGACAGATTGCCCAACCCATTGATCAATTCGGCTATTCGATTGAAATTATGGGTAAGGGTTGAGTATATTCACCTTGGCGAATCACGCGCACAACCGCTTCACTGGCGCGATCGCCCATCATTTTTTCCTGGTCATACCCCAAAATCATTTGCCATGCTTCAGCCCTATACATTTCTGTGAGAGGTATCGTTACGTTCTGCACCATCCAGCGCCCGTGGCGCTCGTCTTCTTTCACATGCAAATCCCAATAGCCCATCGCCGCATCCGAAAGTTGGAGCCGTTGGGCTGCCGCGAGATAGGTGCGATAGGCAGCGGGTCCTGCCACTTCAAAATACGCTAATCCGCCGTTGTAGCGTAGAAAATAACGCTTACATTCCGTGAGTAAAAAGTTGTGGTTAATGCTTGCCAACACTTCCCAGGGCACCAAGTCGAAGTAGGCTTCTGGCTGAATGCTGAGTCCTAGTTCGGTCAGCATGTGAGCAAAAAAGGTGGAGTGCTTGCGAGAAAGGCGACCGTTGCCATACTCTTCCAGCAGTACTTTGGTTAGCGTTGCTTGCACTTCATTGGCGGCACCGCCCAAGATACGAGATAAACGGCTGGCTTCAATCAATCCATCGAAGGAAGCGATCGCAAGTAGATAGCGGTATCCCTCAAAAGCCATCTGCTCTCGCATATAGCGGGCATCGGTTGATAGCGGCGGTTCAAGATCAGTTGCAAAGCGATCCAAAAGTGCCTGTTTTACGTCCAGGGTCTTGTAGGCTTCAAGATCAAAATTTTCCAGTTCCCACTGTTGCCAAACCGTCTCGATTTGATCCCGTATTTTGTGCAAGTAGGGCGATCGCTCGTTCGCATAATTCCGCAAATCGTCATACCAAAAAAGATTGAGGCGATTAATGCGATACAAAACTCGCTGAATAAAACGATGGTCTATGTCCGACTGTTCACCAGAATTGTAGGCGGCTATCAATGCAGCAGACAGGGCAGTCTCAAAAGTATTCACGGCTGAGGAATAATTCTGTAGGTTTCTGTCTAAGTCTTCAGCTTCAAGCAGCGTACTAAAGGCTTGTTCTGCTTCATAGTAGGAATCGTTTTTTAGCTGAGTTTCCAAAGGCTGAGGAATCACTCGCGCTGTTTCCAAAAGTGTCACTAAGCTGCCCTGCATAGATTTCTTTTATTATTTGTATTTTCTTTTACATCTTCATTAATTCTCTTACCAAAATACATCTTCCCAGGAGGGAAATTGCTCAATCTAAAGGTATAAATGGGAGTTTAATATTTGGGTCTATAAAACTTCAGTGTGGGTGCCTGCTGCATGACTGCGTTTTCAGCGAAATTTCCAGATATTCAAACCCACTGGGCGCGATCGTTTATTGAAGCATTGGCGCAGCGGGGAATTGTGCGAGGCTTCCCAGATGGCAGTTTTCGACCAGAGCAAGCGGTGAGTCGGGCAGAGTTCGCGATCGTGTTGCAAGCTACTTTTCCGAGATCGCCGATTCGTCCCTACCAGCCCTTTTTAGATGTGCCAGCAAGTTATTGGGCGGCGGGTGCCATTCGCTGGGCATATGAAACCGGGTTTATGAGTGGCTATCCCGGACGTTTGTTTCGCCCAACTGAATCGATCGCAAGATCGCAGACTTTGGCAGCGTTGATTAGTGGCTTAAAGCTATCGACGACTATTTCCGTGCCACTCGCGGAATTATACGAAGATGCTGCCCAAATTCCAGGCTATGCCACAACCGCGATCGCCACGGCAACAGTGAATAGCATTGTGGTCAACTATCCGTCTCTGCGGCGGTTGCGCCCGACTCAGCCCACGACTCGCGCTGAAATGGCAGCCTTTGTCTATCAATGTTTGGTGGCATTGCAACAGGCTCCCGCGATCGCCTCTAGCGCGATCGTCCGCTGGCAGCCAAGTCAAACGGTGAAAGTCAGCCATACTCGTGAGTTTCGGGCGGTTTGGGTGACTTCTGTCTGGAACAAAGATTTTCCATCGCAGGCAGGGTTAACCCCTCAGCAGCAGCAAGCCGAATTTATTGCCTTGGTCGATCGCCTCCAGGCAATGAACTTTAACGCGATCGTGCTTCAGATTCGCCCCGAAGGAGATGCGCTTTACCGATCGTCCTTGGAACCTTGGAGCCATTGGTTAACCGGAACCCAAGGCAAAGCGCCCAATCCGATGTATGACCCATTGGAATTTGCGATCGCCCAGTGCCACCAGCGCAACATCGAACTTCACGCTTGGTTTAATCCCTATCGTGCCCGCACCTCACGGCAAACTGTGAATGCGGCTCCCCATCTGGCGGTTACTAACCCGGATGTCGTCTATGTTTGGGGCAACCAACTTTGGATGGATCCAGGCGCGAAAGTGGTGCAAGACCGCACTTACAACGTGATTTTGGATGTGGTCAAGCGCTACGACGTAGATGGCATTCACCTGGATGATTATTTTTATCCCTACCCGATCGCGGGGCAAACCTTTCCCGATGACAAAACCTATCAAGCCTATCGTCGCGCAGGTGGCACGTTAACTTTAGCCGATTGGCGCAGAGACAATGTGAATCGACTGGTGCAGCGATTGGCGACTGGCATTCGGGCTGCCAAACCGAGCGTCAAATTTGGCATTAGTCCCTTTGGCATCTACCGCCCCGGTCAGCCGCCCTCTGTTCAAGGATTGGATGCCTACGAACAGTTGTACGCTGATTCGCTCAAATGGTTGCAGCAGGGCTGGATTGATTATTTGTCGCCTCAGCTTTATTGGCGAATTGATGCACCCAATCAAAGCTATCCCGTGCTGTTGAACTGGTGGGCAGCCAATAACCCCAAGCAGCGGCACCTCTACCCCGGCAATAATTTGGCACAACTGGATGGCAAAGCTTGGGAACTGGCAGAAATCGATCGCCAAATCGACATCACTCGGCAACTCACGCCAAAGCTCGTACTCGGCAATGTCTTCTTCAGCATGGATGCCATCACCCAAAATCGCCAAGGCGTAGGCGATCGCTTCCGCACCGTCACCTATCGCACTCCCGCTCTTGCCCCCACCATCCCCTGGCTGACCTCATCAACGCCCGCCCTACCCAGCGGACTCAAAGCCACCGCTGGCAAACTCACCTGGAACCCAGCCCCCCCAGACGTGCGATCGTGGACGCTCTATCAGAAAACGGGTGATCAGTGGATACTTAAACAGATTTTGCCAGCCAGTGTCAGAGAGACGATCGCTTCCCCCGGAACCTACGCCCTTAGCGCGGTTAATCGGCTTGCCGGGGAGAGTGCTGCTGTTGTGGTTACAGTGTCGTAGGGTGGAGGAGTGGATGGGTGAAGAAAGAACTCAAAACTCAAAACTTAGAACTCAAAACTCAAAACCCCCTGTTAAGGAATTGCTACCGAATTCAACAAGCGATCGACGATCGCTCTGGCTCTGCGTCCTCCGGCGGGAATCATCCGATGCGCCAGCACATGGGGCGCCAGATATTTCACATCATCGGGAATGGCATAGTCGCGATCGTCCAAAAAAGCCAATGCCTGAGCTGCTCGTTGGAGGGTAATGGTGCCTCTAGGACTCACTCCTAAAGTAATCTCCTCATCTTCACGAGTGGCTCGTACCAGGTTCAAAACATACTGCTGTAAAGACGCTTCTACCTTCACCTGGGCGCTCAATCGTTGCAGTTCCTTCACCTCATCCAGCGAAATGCAGGGCTGCAAATCTTTAGAAATAGTGCCTAGCTGAAGTCGTTCCAACATTTGCAATTCTTCGGTTTCGGAGGGATACCCCAAGGACAAAGACAGAGCAAACCGATCCATTTGCGCTTCGGGTAACGGAAAGGTGCCTTGGTATTCCACTGGGTTTTGGGTCGCAATTACAAAGAACGGCGTGGGCACCAACCGAGAATTACCGTCTACCGTCACCTGCTGCTCTTCCATCACTTCCAACAATGCCGACTGGGTGCGGGGAGTGGCTCGGTTGATTTCATCCGCAAGCACCACATTGGCAAATACGGGACCCGGCAAAAATTCAAACTCCCCCGTTCGAGGATTCCAAATGTTGGTTCCAGTGATGTCGGTGGGTAGCAAATCCGGCGTACATTGAATTCGTTGAAACTTGCCATCAATCGATCGCGCCAGAGATTTAGCTAATAGCGTCTTACCCACTCCAGGAACGTCTTCTAGCAGGGTGTGACCGCCAGAAAGCAGCGCCACTAGCACCAACCGAATTGCATCGGATTTGCCAACAATCACTTGACCCAGGTTTTCGGTTAATCGCTCAATCCGATCTCTCATGCCATCTCCGCTCATTACAGGACAGTAAATCTCTTTTCTAGTGTGCCCTTCGTTGTGGCGAAATGGCTGGATTTGTGAGAGTGAATGACTAGTGCAAAAAATTGAGGGACATGTACTGTGTGAACCGGGAGATAAATAGCGAGTTCTTAAAAAACCTGGGCACTCTTGACACAAGGATAAGAGGAAAACATATTTTATTCACTAGTCGGAACTTATAACATTAATCACGCTATAGGGGGCTTAAGCGCCTTGTTAAACCCAAGACTTTAAGTTATTCGTATTTGCATCCGTCTTACTTACTTTACTGAATGAAGCTAAACGATGAAATTTAGCGTAACCAGTATAGATGAATCGACTATGGATCGGAAAAGTTGAATAAGGGCAGTGTGATCAACCCGTTCAGTTATCAATCATAGGTGTCTTTAGGAATGTCCTCTTTTTCAATTGCCTACGTTAATACTGTCCGTACTCTTGCTTCCATCAGCCAGCAGCGTGCTACAGGAGAGTTGCAGATTGGGACTGATCATCAGTCGTGGAGGCTCTATTTTTTCCATGGTCGATTGGTTTATGCGACTGGCAATCTCCATCAAGTGCGGCGCTGGCGACGAGCCATGAAGCAGCAATGCCCCGACTATGTGCCAAGTGTGATGCCAATGGGGGAACCTTGGGAATATCAATTGTTGAGTCAAAGTGTTGCCCAAAATCAGTTGAGTATGCAGCAGGCGCAAGGGGTAATCAAGATTAGCTTAGAGGAGGTGCTGTTTGCTTGGGTGAGCAATCCGGCGTTGGCGACTGAGTGGTCAGCGGTGCAGCGATTTGCATTGAAGGATAATTCGGCGTTAGGGTTGCTGCTTTCTTCGACCGATGTAGAAGGGGTGCTTCAGCGATCGCGGCAGCTTTGGAAAAGTTGGAAATCGTTGGAGTTAGAGTCGCTCAATCCTTACCAATCGCCCGTATTAAGGAGAGTTTCCTCGGAGTTGGCAAATGCCGCGACATTGCCTGCTAACCTGCGCCCATTTTTAACCGGACGCTATACTCTGTGGGATATTGCCTGCTATGCTCGGCGACCCGTGACCACAATCACACGATTTTTGTTGCCGTGGGTTCAGCGAGGCGCGATCGCCCTAGAGGAAGTGGCGGACTTGCCCCATCCATTTACTGATCTGCGCGCAAATGGTGCCAAAAGTCAGGCTGCCCGTCCTCTAATTGCCTGCGTGGATGACAGCCCCACCGTGGGTCAATTTCTTGCCAATATTTTGGAACCTGCGGGCTATCGAGTGTTAAAAATCCAGGAGCCTTTATCCGGTATCGGCACTTTAAGCAAAACCAAACCTGATTTAATTTTTCTAGATTTGGTTATGCCCAATGCAAATGGCTATGACCTGTGTGCTTTTCTCCGCAAAACGCCGATTTTTCAAAACACTCCCATTATTGTATTAACGAGCCAAAGCAGTTTTATCGATCGCACCCGTGCCAAATTAGTCGGGGCATCAGATTTTTTGAGCAAGCCGCCTGAACCTCAAGCCTTGTTGAATCTTGTTCGGCAGCATTTGCAATCCGTGATGTCTAACCCTGAGATAGTCACCTGTCAATGTTGGGAAGAGCAGAAATAGGCATTCACTCGGGTGCATCCCACATTTGTAGCCCTCACCCTAAGTCCCTCTCCCAGAGCGGGAGAGGGACTTTGAATCTTGCTCCCCTTCTCCTATTTTGGGAGAAGGGGCTGGGGGATGAGGGTCAACTTGCTAAACTGAGATGCACTCGATTCACTCTTCCTAGCTTCCCAAAGGGTTACAGTGAGAAAGAAATTTCTCTATAGCATCCTGCTGATTTGCCCAATGACTGCTCCACTTCAACCGAGGAATTCTAGCTACCGCGCAAAACGAGAAACGGATTGGCGGCTCTTTAAAAGTCTGATTCCTTACGGTTTACAAAATAGCCGCACACTCCTATTTTCGCTGCTGCTGCTTGTGCCTGCCTCCCTTGCCGGAGCGATTCAGCCGATCCTAGTGGGAGATGCCATTTCGCTAGTTAAACAAGAGCCTACCTGGCTAAAGTTTTTGCAAACGGTGCCGCTAACGACGGGCATCAACATTTTGTCAGGGTTGCTATTAGCGACGTTGGTGGCGCGCGTCTTTTTGGATGCTTGGCAGGGCTTTTTGGTGCAGCAGGTTGGGCAAAGCATTACGGCAAATATTCGGACGGATTTATTTTTTCATGTGACATCGCTGGCAATGCGCTTTTTCGATCGGACTCCGGTTGGGCGGCTGATTACCCGCTTAACGAGTGATGTGGAGTCGTTGGGGGATGTGTTTTCGACGGGGGCGATCGGGATTATTGGCGATCTATTCTCCATCCTGGTGATTGCCGTCTTGATGTTTTTGTTGCAGTGGCAACTCGCGTTGTTGTTAGTGGTGATGCTAATTCCGGTGACGGCACTGATTATCTATTTTCAGCAACAGTTTCGCAAAGCAAACTATCGCGCCCGCGAAGAAATTTCTGCGCTCAATTCCATGCTGCAAGAAAATATTGTGGGAATTGGAGTTGTGCAGCTATTTCGCCGCGAAGAGTTCAACTCCCAACTCTTTCGCCAAGTTAATCAGCGATATGTCAAAGAGGTGGATAAGACGATTTTTCATGATTCGGCAATTTCGGCAACGCTGGAGTGGATTTCACTGGTGGCGATCGCCGGAGTTCTGTGGGCTGGTAGTTTGCTGATTACGGGTAATCAATTGAGTTTGGGCGCTTTAACGGCATTTATTTTGTATGCCCAACGCTTATTTGATCCATTGCGTCAGTTTGCTGAAAAATTCACAGCGATTCAAGCAGGATTGACGGCGATCGAACGGGTCAACGACATTATGAGCGAACCGATCGAAATTCGGGATATTGCCAACCCCAAAACGTTATATGCCCATCCCGATACTGAAACCGGCAAGATTCAGTTTGATCAAGTCTGGTTTGGCTATAAGCCAGAAGATCCGGTTTTGAAAGATCTAAATTTCACAATTCATCCTGGTGAAAAAGTGGCATTAGTCGGTCCCACAGGTGCCGGAAAAAGCTCGATCATTCGCTTGCTGACTCGCCTTTATGAAGCAACCGAAGGCACGGTTTTGATCGATGGCATTGATGTGCGCGAGTTGCCCCAAACAGAGTTGCGCCGTCACATGGGCGTAATTTTGCAAGATGGGTTTATCTTTGCTGGCGATGTGAAAAGTAATATTACGCTGGGTGAAACCTATTCGTTTGAAGAGATTCAAGCAGCGGCGCAAAATACCAACGTAGATCGCCTGATCGAACAGTTGCCCCAAGGCTACGATACGCCGCTGCGAGAACGGGGCACCAACCTATCCGCTGGGCAAAAACAACTGCTAGCCTTTGCCCGTGCTGCCATCCGCGATCCCAAAATTTTGGTGCTAGACGAAGCCACCGCCAGTCTAGACGTAGGCACAGAAGCGTTGGTGCAAGATGCCTTAGACCGATTACTCAAAGGACGAACGGCAATTATCATCGCTCACCGCCTTAGTACCATTCGCCAGTGCGATCGCATTCTTGTTCTCAAACGAGGACAACTGGTTGAATCGGGGAGCCACGAAGAACTCCTCGCCCAAAATGGACTCTACGCCAGCCTCTATCACCTGCAAATGTTGGAAACCTAAACTATGCTTAAGTTTTGAGTTGTGAATTTTGAGTTTTAAATTCGCCACTCGCCATTCCTCACTCATGCACCGTTCCATCGGGCAAAATCGCCTCTCTTAAACACGCTCCAGTTAAATTAGCGCCATTTATCTTTGATCCCTTCAAATTAGCGCGGTGCAAGTTTGCCTCTGATAAATTAGCTAGGCTTAAATTAGCGCCCTGCAAATTAACATCTCGGAGGTTTGTCCGACTGAGATTTGCCGAATGGAGGTTTGCGTCTGTTAAATTTGCCAAACTCAATGTCGCTTCTCGGAGATCTGCTTTACGAAGATTTGCCTCTACTAAACTCGCTTTGTAGAGGTTAGCTCCAATCAGGGTTGCACTTACCAACGTTGCCCGATGCAAACTTGCCCCCAAAAGATTCGCCATGCAGAGGTTTGCCAAATTCAGGTTGGCTCCGCCTAAATTGGCAGCGTAGAGAGTGGCTCCTACCAAGTTCGCCATACAAAGATTTGCCATGCTCAGGTTTGCCAAACTAAGATTTGCCTCCCGCAAATTTGCCATGCTGAAATCTGCTTCACGCAGATCGGCTTTGTAGAGACTGGCTTCCCACAAATTTGCTTTGTGCAAAATGGCAGTATAGAGAATAGCTCCTTCTAGTAAGGCTGTACATAGATTTGCCTCGCGCAGATTTGCCATGCTGAGGTCAACTTGGCTGAGGTCAGATTCTCTGAGATCGGCTTTGTAAAGATTGGCTTCCCGTAAGTTTGCCCTATACAAAACGGCTGTATAGAGTGTGGCTCTCTCCAATACCGCAATTCCCAGATTGGCTCCCTCCAGGTTTGCCATGCTGAGATCACCTTGGCTAAAGCTGACCTCGCGCAACTCGGCTTTATAAAGGTTGATCTCTCTTAAATTGGTTGCTTTAAGGTTGGCTCCTTCAAGGTTAGGAACAATTTTTGGATTGTCCTGCGACCACTCGTTCCAGTTTGCTACTCCTTGCTTCACGATTGCAAGGTGCCCCTCGTTTGCCATCTGGTCACCCCTAATTGCCGTGCGGAACAGTCATAGTTCTTGCAGAACCTACTTAGTTCAGTGTTCCCAGTGAATATAGAATCGGAACCAACCGTTTTGCATATTCGTGGCTCCTTTTCCGATCTCAAGCTACTCAATGGGTCTATCGTGATAAGTCTGTAATGTTCGTTTTGGGAGTGATAGACAGTCATGTACGTATTAATTGGGGGTGCCGGAATGATGGGGCTGGGTTTAGCTCAGCAGTTATTAAACCTGGGTCATACGATCGCTATTATTGATGCTGATCCGCTTGCCTGTCGCTTTGTGCGTGAAAAAATTGGGGTGATGGCATTTGAGGGTAGTGCAGTCAGCACCACGGTTCTGCTGGAAGCGGGAATTAGACAAGCTAACGCGGTGATTGCGGCACTGAGGGATGATGCCTTGAATTTGGCATTGATTACCCTATCTAGAAGCTATGGAATTTCCCATATTGTGGTACGGATGCGCGATCGCGAATTTTGGGAAGCCTATCGTCTTGCCGGAGCGAGTCACATCATTAGCACGATTGATTTGGCAGTCACCACGATGGTCAATGCGATTGAATACCCTCAAGTCGAATCCATGATGCATTTTGAGCAAGGACAAGTTGAGGTCTTAAAGCTGCCTGTTCCGGGCGATTGTTATGTGGCAGGTCGAACCGTTGCCCAAATTGCACAAGACCCGCGCTTTCCCACGGGTTCGCTGATCATTGGGTATCAATGCCATGCTCATGGCAATTTGGAGATTCCCAACGGCAGTACTGTGCTTGAAGCAGGCTCTACGATCCTAGTCGTCACCCGCCCAGAGATGGTTCACCCCATGATTGATTACCTCGGCATCCATGCTAGTCATCTTCCAACGTTAGAAGTTTCTCATCCAACTCTTTGATGTAGGGCTGAACCAGATCTTCTGGGACGATGCGTTTGCGAAGGGCATCACTAACAGCGCCCTTTTCGGCTAAGAGCAAGCGCCGTCGAATCGCATCTAACCCCTTGCGATCGCCCTCCAACTGACCTGCCCGATGCCGATTGTAAAGATCACGCAGCACTTTCTCAGACTGGGCGATTCGCGCTTGATAGGATGCCCACAACTCCTCATAAACCGCCTTCGGCAGCACTCCTGATCTCAGCAAACTATCTAGCTCATCTTGAGCCGCTTTAGAGGCAATCAATTGAATTTGCAACTGTCCCGTTTCTTGCATGACCTCAGAAACCTTGCTAATCTGTAGTCGTTTGACTAGCCAGGGTAAGCTTAATCCTTGTCCGACGAGGGAGAATAGAACGGCACCAAAAACCAGCGCAATGATGGTGTCTCGTCCTGGCATTGTCAGCGGAATACTCAGCGCCAATGCCATTGAGAGTGACCCTTTAATGTTTCCTAGAAACAGAACATGCTGCCAGCGTAGCGGAATCGCGCGATCGAACCAGCGCAGTCCTGCCAGCAACGGATAGACCGAGAGAATCCGTCCCAGTTGATACGCCAGAATCACAAGCAGAATGGATGGCAAAACGTTCCATAACGTAGCGGGGTTAATTTCAATCCCAATCAGCAGAAAGATAAACGTGTTGACTCCAAAACCGGCATATTCCCAAAAGCTGAGCAAGGTGATGCGATCCGAAGCAGACGAACTGTGAGCCAGCCCAAGATTACCAAAAATCAGTCCGGTAATGACCACCGCCACCGCACCGGACACTCCCAAAAATTGCCCAATCTGAAACGTTCCTAACGCCAGCGCAACGGTTAGTAATAGGCTGCTCAACGGGTCATTTAATCGAACAAAGATCGGTAGGCTTAAGTAGCCTAAGATGCCCCCCACGATCGCCCCACCCAGGGCGACAACCAGCAGTTCCTTTACGCCTTCAAAAACAGTGAGAGATCCGGTAGCATAGACGACCAGAACCAAATTGAACAAAACGAGGGCAGCCGCATCATTGAACAATGTTTCCCCTTCAACAATGGTGGACAAACGGGAAGGCACTCGGATCTCTTTGAAAACTGCGATCATCGAGACAGTGTCGGTGTTTGCCAGAATGACCCCGATCAAAAATGCTGGAACCCAGGGTAGCCCTAGTCCAAATTTAACTAGAACCGCGATGATTGCTGAGGAAAAGATAGAGCCTGGACCCGCCAAAAGTGCGATCGGCTTAAAAGTGCTGCGGAGACGGCTGATATCCGTATTGATCGCGGCTTCAAAAATCAGAATGGGTAGAAAAAGATTTAATACCAAGGATGGGTCTAACCCAATTTGGCGCGACAAGATCTCCGTAATGGGCAGACCTGCCAGCACCAAACCTGTCACATAGGGAATTCGCAATCGCTGAGTAATCAATGCCACAGCGGTGGCAAGCAGCAGCAGAATGATTAGGATAATCACCAGTTCAGGAACGTTTCCTGCTGTTTGGCTGTTTGTAGCAGGATTGCTGCCCAAAGAAGGCTGTTGCATTATGATCCATTCCATCCTTGATCGCCTACTACTACACGCACTTTGTCCTTTTGAGTCTATAGACCCCATTTGATATAGTCTGCGATCGCACCCATAGTCTCATAGTTGGGTTTCAAATAATTCTATTAAGGTAAACGCCAAGAATCACGTAGGGTTAGGTATTTGATTTAGATGAAGATGGGGTGAGGATTCAGGAGATGGCACGATTGCAGATGAAGAAGGAACTGTGACTACGATCGCACTTTCCTGTCTTTGCGCTGAGTAGCATAAAATCATGTTGTTTTCATCAGAATTAGTATGAAAGGATCAACTCAGATTTCGGCGCTTATTGGTCTGGCGATCGCGGCACAAGCGGCAATCATTGGGGCAGTAGTTTATGCTAAATCCACTAGCCGCACGACCACAGCTAGCCAAACGGCAAACCAGACGGGTTTTGTCAAAGCTGCCATGCCAGAGGGCGCGATCGCTCGTGAAGTGTTGATTGTGGGTCCTGAATGCGATCGTCCTGAAGGAATTCGGGCGCGCACCTTAGCCGCCAGTTTAGCAAAGCTCAACATTCCCTACCGTCGAACCGAATCCATTTCGATGAACTCCGATTCCACGGAGGATATTTTTGGAGCTATGGAGCAGATGGATC
This sequence comes from Sivoneniella epilithica UHCC 1019, assembly GCF_040830845.1. Taxonomy (NCBI): domain Bacteria; kingdom Bacillati; phylum Cyanobacteriota; class Cyanophyceae; order Leptolyngbyales; family Leptolyngbyaceae; genus Sivoneniella; species Sivoneniella epilithica. The sequence goes on along the minus strand of NZ_JBFPDP010000033.1, from coordinate 8,021 downwards.
GTTTAATGAAGGGAGATGCTCCGGTTGTATTCATCAACGCGAAAGGCAAAGCAAACCCAACCGTGGATGAAGTCGTTGCAGAATATCGTTTGGGAATCGAAACTAAACAAGACCGATAATTTGCAAATCTTCAACCTTTTGGAACCTTGCCTGTTCATCTAAATAGGGGATGGTATGCTTTAGCCATCAAAGCTAGGGGTGCCTGAATTTTTCCAGGCTGAGAATACACCCTGAGAACCTGAGACCGGGTTATACCGGCGGAGGGAAGCTGTTATTTAGAGGGAACCAATATGCGGACAGAATGGATCGCTAAACGGCATGGGCAGAGCAACGTGTCTCAAATGCACTATGCGCGTCAAGGCGTGATTACAGAAGAAATGAGCTATGTGGCGCAGCGGGAAAAGCTTCCTGCTGAATTGATTCGAGCGGAAGTGGCGCGGGGACGGATGATTATTCCCGCTAACATTAATCACCCAAATCTTGAACCGATGGCGATCGGGATTGCGTCCAAATGTAAGGTGAATGCGAATTTGGGCGCGTCTCCCAATTCTTCCAACATGGATGAAGAAGTCGCAAAACTGCATCTTGCCATCAAATATGGTGCCGATACGGTGATGGATTTGTCTACGGGCGGCGGCAACCTGGATGAAATTCGCACCACGATCATTAATGCTTCTTCAGTGCCCATTGGTACGGTGCCCATTTATCAGGCGTTGGAAAGCGTTCACGGTAACATTGAAACCCTGACGGCTGATGATTTTCTACACATCATCGAAAAACATGCTCAGCAAGGCGTGGATTATCAGACTATTCATGCTGGCATTTTGATTGAGCATTTGCCGCTGGTGCGCGATCGCATTACCGGCATTGTCTCGCGTGGAGGCGGCATTTTGGCACGTTGGATGCTGCATCACCACAAGCAAAACCCGCTGTATACGAGCTTTAATGACATTATCGAGATCTTCAAAAAGTACGATGTGTCGTTTAGCTTGGGCGATTCCCTGCGTCCTGGATGTCAGCATGATGCGTCGGATGAGGCGCAGCTAGCCGAACTGAAAACCTTGGGACAACTCACCCGCAAAGCTTGGGAACACGATGTGCAGGTGATGGTGGAAGGTCCGGGGCATGTGCCCATGGATCAAATTGAGTTTAATGTGCGGAAGCAGATGGAAGAATGCTCGGAAGCACCGTTTTATGTACTGGGTCCTTTGGTAACGGATATTGCGCCGGGTTATGACCACATTACTAGCGCGATCGGGGCGGCAATGGCGGGTTGGTATGGCACGGCGATGCTGTGTTATGTCACCCCTAAAGAACATCTGGGTTTGCCAAATGCGGAAGATGTGCGAAATGGGTTGATTGCTTACAAGATTGCGGCTCATGCGGCGGATATCGCTCGTCATCGTCCGGGGGCACGCGATCGCGATGATGAACTGTCTGCGGCTCGTTACAACTTCGACTGGAACCGCCAATTTGAGCTATCCCTTGACCCAGAACGGGCGAAGGAATATCACGATGAAACGCTACCCGCCGATATTTACAAAACGGCGGAGTTTTGCTCGATGTGCGGTCCCAAATTCTGCCCTATGCAAACCAAGGTTGATGCCGATGCTTTAACCGAACTAGAGAAGTTCTTGGCGAAAGAGCCTGTAGCATCGGTTTAATTTACAGCGAAGGGCGATCGCTTTTTTTATGGGAGCGATCGCTGTGCCATTGATGCTTATTTGTTGAATTACTTTAGAGGTTGAGAACCAGGTGGGCAGGGAATGGGTTCAGAAATATTTTGAGGTGCAATAGGCATCACCGGCGGCGTGGGAGATGGCTGCTTCGTTTCGCATATCTGCGTAACAGTCATGTCTGCTTGACCAGTCCCATTTGCAAACACAACTCCGGTATAGCTTCTTAGTCCCGGTTTCTTGGGTACGGCAGTAATCATCACTGGCTGAGGACTGCCATCTTGCAGCGTTAAGGCATACCGATAGTTGGTTGATTCTGACGGAATACCAACTTGTAACTCATTCAGGGAAGGGGTAAATTTTCTATACTCAAGAAAATACGCCTGCTCTGCCCGTAGCATCGTTCCAACATGCTGCCTAGGTTCTGCGCCAGGTGGAGGCGCACACCCACAGGAAATGGCTTTGATCACTAGAGTAATAAATCCATAGAGCACTCCAGTGGCGATTAGTATCCAAACAATTACGGGTAGCCCTTTTTTTCTATTAGATGATGGGTTCATTTTTCCATGTCCTTTAGTTTTGCTGGTTATGATCTCTTCAGAACTTGAACCAAAATTACGCAAGATACAGGAGTACGATACAGTGGAAAAAACGCTTGAATTGCCTATGGACAGCACGGTTACCCTACGTCGCATTTCTGTTCAAGATTATCACCGAATGATAGAAGCCGGGATTTTTACCCTGAAGAGCGCGTTGAATAACTAGAGCCAAGCATCATCAAAATGGCAACCAAAGGAACCGCTCACTGTAATACGAGCAGCGTTGTTGCAGGTGTGAAATGTTTAAGAGAAAGTCAATATGTTAGTACAATGCAGCTTAGTGTTATTTTTTATCAGCTAATCTGCTGGATAGGAGATAATCCACTCAAACTAAGCAATGGTGCGCTGTTACTACGGTTCTTGTCTACAGTCCAATCCTGCATTTTACCCATGCGGGTGAGTGTGTTGAATGGGGGTTGTAGTGCAAACTCGATAACGAGGGTAAATTAGAACCGAAGGACAGCAACGTTATGATGTTAGCTGACGAAATGACACTTGCTGAAGAACTTTTAGAGACATGGCGATCGCGATTGGCGAAAGAGCTACCAGAACAAAGCTCTAACAATCGTGACAGTATCGCCTATTGGCTGATTGGAGAAAACCCCTCTCGTTTAAACGACTTCACTCCAACCCAGCGGCAAATTGCTGAACAAGCCATGGACTATCGCTATCGCATTTTGCGGCAGCGGTATCTCGATGTTTCACCGGTGAGAGCGTATAAAGGACTGATTCAACGCCTCAGTAACCTATTCCTGATTCGCAACAAAATTCGCACTTGGATTGCTCTGTCTCGCGATCGCCAGCGCAGTGTAGTAGATGTGCTAGAGGAAGTCATTCAAGAACTACTGCAAGGCGATCGCTATATGCAGCAGCAAGCTACTTGGATAGCTCAATGTACCCGCGACACGCGCCTAAGAAATGCCCTACTGCTAGCCAGCGTCGAAGAATATTGTTTGCGTCCTATTCGCAACCAACCGCTGCTTTGCTATCGCTTTGTCAACTATCTGCGGCGCACCCAAAAAGGCGGCATGACCCAAGTTCCTGCCAATGATTTTATTCGGCTCGTGTCCCATGAGATTGCCCCCGATGAAGCAGAAGGCTCGGTCAGTCTGCTTGATTCTCGTGCTGTTGCCGAATATCAAGAAGCCCAAGCTTTGCAAGAGCAGCAAGAAACCCGCAATGCGGTTCAATGCCGATTTGAAGCTTATTTGCAAGAAAAGCAGATAGACCCCAACGCGATCGCGTGGCTCCGGCTTTATTTACAAGGGCAATCTCAAGAAGCGATCTCAAAAGCTTTAGATCTAAATGTGAAACAGATCTATCGCCTCCGAGAAAAAATTAGCTATCACGCCACCAAAGTTTTTGCTGTCAAAAACCAAGCGGATCTCGTGTCTGCTTGGCTAGGTAACAAAGAAGCTCCCTAATCTTACTTTTCCCACTAGCCTAACAGAAACCGAGGCGGAGTCAGCCAAAACAGAGTACTCCGCCCAATGGGAGATCCAGTTTCGGGCAACGAAAGACCAATCACTCCCGCTTTTTTAAGTTCAACTGCGCCTTTCACTTCACCCCACGCTAGTAACTCTGCCCAAGTGCTAAGGCTTGGCTCATGCCCAACTAACGCCAAGCGTTCTTGATTGCTAGATTCTTTAGGCTGCCAATCTGCTAGCCAATCTAGCCAGGGTGTAATAGTTCCAGAAGCTAGATAATCAACTTGTTGCAAGTGGGCGCTTAAGCCAGCGTCTACTAAAATGTCTGCGGTTTGTTTGGCGCGAACTAGCGGGCTGGTGAGGATCAGATCGAACTGTAACCCCAAGCTTATTAGCCGCTTTGCAACTAGGCGAGTCTTCTTTTTGCCATCTTCGGTTAAAGGACGTTCGTCATCATGGGTATAGGTGCCAGATTCACCTGCCAACCCATGCCGAATTAAATACAGTTCAATCATTGTGCTTACTGATAAAGCGGCTACTAGCCGAGAAGCGGTTTCTGTTTTTTGAAAATTTTCTGGCATTGCTGAATGCAGACATGATTTTCATGGGTAGGGGTAGCGCCTTGTGCCTACCCTTGCTGGGATAAGGGCAACCACAAGGGATTGCCCCTACGAATTTCATATCTAGATTCAGCAACGCCAATTTTCTCATTCCTTGCCCCTGATTTTTACGCTTAACTCATGCCATTGCGATAGTGCTGATCGGGATTAATCAAGCGCAACAGTTTTTGTTTCACTTGAGTATCATAAACAGTCCACTTCATTTTTGCGTAGTCGGCACTTTCGGCAAAGCCAGAGAGGAAGCCAAGAGGAATTTCAAAGCCGCCTGCCTGCGATCGCCCACCGCCAAAGAAGCGTCCTTGAGAATCCTGACCAAACGCTTCTTTCAAAAATTCATCGGGATCAAGAGTGATTTTATTCGTGCGAAGGGAGCCAATCACCAGTTCTAGATCTTCGTCCTCATCATGCACAATGCCATAGACAACGGCGGTATGGACGTTTTCTTCGGTCACCAAAAAGTCTGCGGCTTGGGGAATGGCATCGCGATCGTCATACCGCAAATAGCCTACTCCGGCAATGGAGAAGTTGTTTTGAACGACGCGATTTTTCAGCGATCGCTCAATCACATCCATCACCTGCTTGGAGCGGGAAGATTGCAGCACCGCATTCAGCAATTGAGCATCGTAAAACCGACTGAGATAAGCCGCTGCCAAAAAGTCTTCTTCTTGAGCTTGCCTGAGCGCATTGGTATCCGATCTCAACCCGTGCATCAACGCAGTGGCGCACTTCACATGCTCACTAGAGTTGTTGTCCAAATTCAGCAGCCCTGCTTGTAAATATTGCGTCACGATCGTGGCAGTGGCGCGGGTATAAGGGCGAATATCAATAAACTCTGCTTTGAGATCACCCTGAGCGCTGTGGTGATCAATCACGACGACGATTGGGATATCGGCTTCTGCCAAAGACGGTGTTAATTGGCTAGTGGTGCCCTGGTTGTCAATGAAAACGCACCCTTGATAGGCTGCCAAATTGCGGTTTTTAACCGTGGGCAATGCCCAACGCTGCACAGGTAGGCTCGTGAGTTTAACCAAGGCGATGTTTTCTTGATGGCTCAAGGTGCCAGCGTAGACCATATCGCATTGAATGTCATACTTTTGGGCAATCAGCTTATAGGTCCAGGCAGACGACAAAGCATCGGGATCAGGGAAATCTTGCAGTACAATTAGCTGGCGTTCTCCCTGATGGCGTTCCAACGATTTTTGCAGCGCTTCTACTTTCTGGAGTTGCTCTCGCGATCGCGCGGTATCGTAGGAAGACGGTTGAGTTCGATAAGTAGGGGAATCATGCAGCGATTTAAGCAGCGGCTCTACCGCATCAAGCCCAGCGGGAATCCGTTCAGCAATTGTTGGCTGAGCATCTTCTGAGGGGGTTAACACACTATTAGAGGTAATTTTGCGAATTGTCACAGAATTAGGTTGTTTGAGGTAAGGGGTAGGTTAGACAATGGCAGTAGAAATGCTAGGCGATCGTTCTGGTCACTAATCAACCAAGAATTACAGCGTTTTATCAGATAGCAGTAAGGTCAAGACAACAACTATTTCTTATTTCTCAAAGATATTTATGTCCTAACCTATCCATATGTTGATCTTCGCAAAAAAAACGGGAAAACTACATGAATCTTTAGGGCAATCTTTTGAGAGCAAAACTACGGAATGGTGACTTGCCAATTAACCTACAAAAGAGACAAATAGCTAGGGTTCCTTAAACTGCGATCGCTTAAAAAGCTAAATATCTGAGAATTTTCTCCCATAAACTACATCCCAATCACATACTTACGCCATTCCTGGTTTAAGCCATTCTTAACATGCTTAGTCACCTCAAAATAAAGCCCACTGTAAGGTTTCTGAGGGACGATGCTGAGGGGCATACTGGCTTCTTTGGGCGTTCGGTTGCCTTTTTTCACATTACAACGCACACAAGCCGTGACGATGTTTTCCCAACTATCACCGCCACCGCGAGATCGCGGGATCACGTGATCCAACGTGAGGCTATCTCCGCTATAGCCGCAATACTGACACGAATATCCATCCCGATGCAGTAGATTCTTGCGAGTCAGCGGAATCTCTTTATAAGGCACACGCACGTAGTGACGCAGCCGGATCACCGTAGGCAGTGGAAAGCCGGAGTAAATATACTTACCATTATGTTCAACTTGCTCCGCTTTGCCCTTGAGCAGTAGCACGACCGCCCTGCGCCAGGTAGTAATATTTAGCGGTTCGTAGGAAGCATTAAGCACCAGAACCTTACTCATCAGGATTCGGTTGCTAGGAGGGTTTTCATGAAGTTTAACACAGCTAAGACTGAAGGGTAGGAAATTACTGAGAGGCTACACCTGTGTGATTGACCTATTTTCAAAGGACATCTATCCTGCTTTCAGCGGAGTGAATGCGACAGATTGAATGTGGTGTGAATTCAGGAGAAAACTATGTTGAGTTGGGAGCAAAGCTCAAGTTTGGCGAAAATGCAGCGAGAACGAGCTTGGGTGGAGATTGATTTGACGGCGATCGCCCATAATGTCAGCCAAATCAAACGATTGCTTCAGTCTCGGACGGCATTGATGGCAGTGGTCAAAGCCGATGCTTACGGGCATGGCTCCATCGCGATCGCCCAAGCTGCCTTGCAATCGGGGGCAACCTGGCTAGGGGTGGCAACGATTCCTGAAGGGATTGAACTGCGAGAGTCGGGCATTCAGGCACCCATTCTGATTTTGGGTGCGACCTATACGCCCGAACAAATTCGAGCAATCGCCCGGTGGAATTTGCAACCCACCCTTTGTACGCCAAAACAAGCACTGGTGTTTGCCGAAACGATTGCGACCCTCAATACCTCCCCGTTATCGGTTCATCTCAAACTCGATACGGGCATGTCTCGCTTAGGCACGGATTGGCAAGCCGCCATGGAGTTTGCCCAACTGGTGCAGCGCCTACCGAACTTAGCGATCGCCAGCATCTACTCCCATCTAGCCACGGCAGAAAGCCTCGATCGCAGGGTGGTGCATCAGCAACAGCAGAGATTTGAAACCGCGATCGCTCAAATTAAAGCTGCTGGGGTCAAAGTGCCCAAACTGCATTTAGCAAACTCGGCTGGCACTCTGACTGATGCCACACTGCATTACGACATGGTGCGCGTTGGACTAGCTCTGTATGGACTGTATCCTGCGGCTCACTTGAAATCAGTTCTATCTCTCAAATCGGTGTTGCAAGTGAAAGCTCGAATTACTCAGCTAAAAACCATTCAGGCAGGAACCGGAGTCAGCTATGGACATCGGTTTGTTGCCGATCGCGAAACGGCAATCGCGGTGTTGGGTATTGGCTACGCAGATGGGATTCCGCGCAATTTATCGAATCAAATGAACGCGATCGTTCGAGGGCAACTCGTGCCCCAAATTGGAGCCGTGACCATGGATCAACTCATGCTAGACGTGAGCCAAGTGCCCAATTTGCAAGAAGGGGATGTTGTTACTATTTTGGGACACGATGGTCAAGAATCCATCTCAGCAGATGACTGGGCAGAAACATTGGGCACAATTTCCTGGGAAATTCTTTGCAGCTTTAAACATCGTTTACCACGAGTCGCAGTGGGTCAGGCTTTGCCGGGGTTTGCATTAGATGTGAAATGAATGTGAGTTTTGAGTTTTGAGTTTTGAGTTTTGAGTTTTGAGTTTTGAGTTTTGAGTTTTGAGTTTTGAGTTTTGAGTTT